>JACPBT010000087.1 GCA_016180145.1 Candidatus Woesearchaeota archaeon
AAACAAATACCTCGGGCTGCCCCTCATAGGAAGCAGCAGCTTCGGAATAGTTGACAGAAACAGCAACATGCTGGAAATAAAGCCAATAACAGGCTGCAACATGAACTGCATATTCTGCTCAGTTGACGAAGGGCTAAGCAGCAAAAAAACAACAGAACTCGTAATTGAGAAAGACTACCTCGCGGAAGAAGCGAGAAAGGTAATAGAATACAAGCAATGCGAAACACACATAACAATAAACGCCCAAGGCGAGCCGACACTATACACGCCAATGCCCGAACTGATAAAAGCGCTTAGGGAAATAAAACAGGTAAAAACAATATCACTCATAACAAACGCCACAATGCTAACCAAAAGCTACATTGACAGGCTTGCAGCAGCAGGGCTGACAAGGCTCAACATATCACTCAACGCCGCAAGCGAAAAAATGGCAAAAATACTTGAAGGGCATGGAAAATATGACGTGAAAAACGCAAAACAAATGGCAGAATACGCTGCCGGGAAAATGGAAGTCATAATCGCACCGGTATTCGTGTCCGGATACAATGACACTGAGCTTGGAGAGATAATAAAATTCGCAAAAAGCATAGGCGCAAAAGCAGGGATACAAAACTACCTGTTCTACAAAAGGGGAAGAAACCCGAAAAACGCAAGCCAGATGCCATGGGAAAAATTCTACGAAATGCTCAAGAAACTGGAAAAAGAACACGAATTCAAGCTGATGCTGGACGAAAAAGATTTTCAGATAACAAAAACAAAACCGCTGCCAAAGCCCTTCAGAAAAGGACAGATAACAGAAGCAAAAATAATATGCCCCGGAAGATACCCAAACGAAACACTTGCAGCAGCAAAAGACAGGAACATAACAATAACAAACTTCAAAGGACGCTACGGAGAGAAAGCAAAGATTAAAATAACCAGCGACAAACACAACATATTCTATGGGAAGGTGGCATAGTGACTGACAGCAGAAAGCTGGGGTGGGCAGCGTTTGCTGTCATTGCAACACTTTTCATAGCCATACAGGCAAGCCATGCACGGTATTCTGTAAGCGATGAGAACACCTACTTCAAGATGGGAGAGGCAATATCAAAAGGCGAGACGCCTTATCGCGATTTCTTCTACGCACACCCGCCCATGCAGGCATACCTATATGCAATCGTGTTTAAGATTTTTGGATTCAACTTCCTGATTCTTAAACTGGCTTCAACAATCGCCACAGTGATAACTGCAATGATAATATTCAGGCTGCTGCTTGAAAAGTCACAAACAGCAGCAGTTGCGGGAAGCAGCATTTTCCTTTTCTCATACTCAACAATGCTCTTCACAAACCTGCCAACAGGAACGGCAATAACAACCATGCTCGCAACAACAGGCTATTACCTGTTCACAAAAGGAAAATACACGCTAAGCGGGGCAATGCTTGCGATTGCAGCGCTCACAGGGCTGCTCGCACTCATAGCGGCAGCAATAACAGCAGGATTCCTCCTGCTGAAAAAATTCAGCTCATTCAAAAAATTTGCAGCAGGGTTCATTGCAATATTTCTCACAGTAAACGTGATATTCACGATAATAAGCGGCGGAAGCTACCTGCAAGACACCTACACCTACCACTTCCTAAAGCCGGCAGACACAACAGACAAGACAGACGTAATGTGGAGAATGGCAAAAACAAACGCACTGCTATTCGGGGCAGCGCTAACCATAATCCTTGCAGGCAACAAACTAAGACAAAACATAGCAATACCAGCAACGACAGCCATTGCATACATTGGATACGCAATAATCTCAAAAACCGGATTCAACTATTACACATTCCCTGCATTTCCTTTCCTTGCATTACTGGGAGCAACAGGAGCTGAGGAGCTGGCAAGAAAAACAAAAATAAGAAAAATTGCCGTGATAACTGCCATAGCCGCAATAATTCTGACATCCACATACTTCAGCTACAGGAGCTTTGCGGCATACGACTACCAGAACTTCACAGAAGCAGAAGAAATAGCAGCGTATATAAAAGAACACACAACAGCCAGCGAAACAATATTCGGAGACGACTCAACAACACCATTAATATCGCTCCTGTCCGGGCGCGAGATAGCACTGAACTTCATAGACAGCAACAACCTGAGATTCAGAACAGGGCTGACAGACACAGCGGAAACAATACAAAAACTCAAAACAGAAACAAACCTCAAATACTTCATAATCCGAAAAATAGAAACAAACCGGGGAGCGCTAATCTACGGAGTGGGATTCATAACCGAATTCAGGCAGTTCCTCTCGGAAAGCTGCAAAATTGAAAAGACATTCTCAACAGAATGGAACGGCCTTACAAGAAAATACGAAATCTACGACTGCGGCTGAAAAAGAAGGGTGTTTAGGCTGAAGTTTAAGAATCGGCAGTTAGTGGTGAGAAAACCTTAAAAAGAGCAAGATTTAAATGCCTTTGTGGGTAAAATGCCAAGAAAAACTTTAAGCATCAAAGTAAATCCTGAAATTTTAAAGTGGGTTATAGATAGTGCCGGCTGGAAAGAGAAAGATATATCTAAAAAATTAAAAGTTAGCCAGAATGTATTTGATGGCTGGCTTAAAGGTGAATTAAATCCCACTTTAAAACAGCTGGAAGATTTGGCTAAAATTGTTAAAAGACCTCTTGCTGTTTTTTTCCTGCCAGAAGCGCCAAAAGAAAAACCCCTGCCGAAAGATTACAGAATGCTTCCAGAAAAAACAGGCGAATTTGACAAAAAAACAATTTTGGCAATAAGGAGAGCTAGAAGGTTGCAGAAAATCAGCAAAGAGCTTTCAGAAAATATAAACGCAAACTTAAACAAACTTGTTTCAACAGTTAAACAATCAGAAGACTCAAAGAAAATAGCGGAGAAATACAGAGAAGAATTTAAGTTTTATGCAGATAAGCAAAAGAAGTTTAAAACGCCATATGAAGTATTTAATTTTTTAAGAGACACTATTGAAGATAAAAACATCATCATATTTCAAATTTCTATGCCTATTGAAGATGCAAGAGGATTTACATTGGTTGATGATTCTCCTGCGATTATTGTTGTCAATTCAAGAGACCAAATAGAAGCAAGAATATTTACACTTATGCATGAATTTGGGCATGCTCTCCTAAATGAAAGTGGGGTAAGTATGCCTGAAAATTCTTTGTTTGTTAAGGATATTGAAAGTGTTGAGAAATGGTGTAATGACTTTTCATCAGCTTTTTTGCTTCCTGAAACATTGGCGAAATTGGAGTTTAGCCAGAATAAAGACGTTGCTAAACTTTCCAGAGCATATAAAGTAAGCAAGGCAATGCTCTTTTATAATATGCATAAATTAAATTTTATCACGAAAGAGCAATATAATGCATTTATTGATAAATACAAGCCAGAAATTTCAAAACAAAAAGAAAAAGCAGAAAAGAAAGGCGGATTTAGACCTACAGCCGATAAGCAATGCCTAAGCGAAAGAGGACAGAAGTTTGTTTCTCTTGTCGTAAATAACGTAGATAAAGGATTTATCACACACAGCGATGCTTTGGGTTATCTCTCAATTAAAGCAAAGAATCTGGATAAAGTGATGAGCAAGGCTAAAAAATGACTACGATAAACTACTATGTGATTGATTCAAGTTCACTTATAGAGTTAAACAGGCGTTACCCCATTGATGTTTTTCCTACACTCTGGAAAAATGTGGAGAAATTGATAGAAAAAGGCTTTTTAATTTCCCACAAAGAAGTCCTTAAAGAAATTTCAATTATGGACGACTCATTAAAGATGTGGGCTAAAAGGCAAAAGAAATTCTTTAAAGAATTAGACGAGAAACAGATGGAGATAGTCCGGAAGATTCTAGCAAAATATCCGTCATTGGCAAAATCAGATAACGAAACTGCAGCGGCAGACCCATTTGTTATTGCATTAGCAGTTGAAATGGGAAGCGACAAGCAACAAACATTAGTTAATGCGGTAAAAGGCAGAATTATAGTAACTGAAGAAAAGCTGAGAGGAAATAAAGTTAAGATTCCATTTGTATGCAAGGACTATAATATTGAATGCATAAACATTATTGAAATGTGCAGAGTAGAAGGTTGGAAGTTTTAAGTTGAGTTTTGTCTTAGTTCGTTCCTCGTTAAAATTGCCCCTATCAGTTCGCGCAACTAAAATTTAATTACGTATAACTTAAGATTGCTGAATAATAAGACGCCTCAAGAAAGAAGCCCTGAAGCAAAGCAGAATGACAAGCGCCAAAGAAGCAAGCGAGATTAAAACACCAGCCACAAAGCTGCGCGGAAGATAATAAAACTCAACCTCAGAATCTGAAGGAAGAACCTCAGCAGCAAGCAACCCTTTATATGAAAAGGCATCCTTATTGCGCGCATACCAGCCAACATAATAATTCCCATTCACAACAAGGGTAGAAGCTGACGATATGTTCAAACCAGAAAGGCTGGCAACAATCCTGTTCGGAGAAAAATAGGCAAAACCGGCAGATGCATTTGTTTCAGCAATGTAAGCACTGCCAATAAAGCCCGGAAAAGGAACGCCGTCAACAAACTGCGGAAGAGCCTTAGCTGCAAGATGCAAACGCTCATAGCAGTTAACAGTGCCAAGATTCTGAAGCAGATTCGGATACTGCGAAATATAAGGGGCAGAGCTGTAAACCTGAATAAAAGCAGGATTCCCCGTATTCAGCCCCTCAGGAGGCGAAACAGGAAAAGCTGATGAAAGCAAAGGATAAGAAACAAGCAAAAGCTCAACAGAGACAAACAAAACAACAGCCGCAGAAATGACATTACGATAAGGCAGCTTAATCACAGAAAGAGAACGGGCAGAAAGCAAAGCCGCAATAAAAACAAAAGGAATAAGGAAACGCGAAGGGCCGTGCAGAGAGCTGAAAAAAGGCAACGCATGAACAAGCTTCCACACAGGAACAGGAGAAAAATCACCCATGCCAAGCAAAAGGAAAAAAACGGCAAGGAAAATAAGCTTCCAATTGAAACGGAAAGCAAGCAAAGAAAGAAAGGCAAGAACCAGAACAACAAAGCTGACATGAGAGGAATACTCATGCCAACCCCATGGAATGCTGCCGGACAAAGCGGCAAGCTCCTTCTCCCTGCCTTCCTCAAGCAAATCCCTGCCGGTAGCAGCATCATTGCCTGCAAGCCCCTGAGAATAGCTCAATAAAGCCCTTGAAAGAACGCCAAAACCCATAAGCTGGGTATCTTCAGCAACAGGCACATTACCTGCAAACTCCAAAACAGGCAAAACCTTAACCGCAGAAAGCAAAAAAACAAGCAAAAAAACAGCACCAACAACAAGCAAAGGCCTCAATGAACGAGACTCAAAAGCGCAAAGCACAGAATAAACACCCAAAAGAAGAACAGAAGCATAAAAAGGATAAATGCCGCCTCCAAGAAACATAACAGCAAGAACCCCAGAACAGGCAAGCAGCCACCTCCAATCATCAGACGACTTAAGATAAAACAGGAAAACCCAAGGAAGCAAAGCAAAGAGAAAAAAAGTAGTGTGACCAGAAGCAACACGAGCAGCAAACCAGCTGCTAAGCATAAAAGCAACACCAGCCAAAACAGAAGCGGAAACACTGCACCTCAACCTGCGGGCAGCCAAAAAAGCGCCGAAAAGCCCAAAAAGAAGAAAGAAAAGAACCTGAAGCTTCAACCCCGAAACAGAACCAAAAACAAGCACAAGAAGAAAAAAAGGAGATAAAAAACCAGACTGGGGGTTAGCAAGCAATGGGCTGCCACCACAATAATGCGCATTCCACAAAGGAAACTGCCCATAATGCAACAAACTCAAACGAGGCGCCTCATTGTAAAACAAATGCTGGTCCCAATCATACAAACCCCAACCGCTAAAATGCGACAAAACAGGCAAAAAGAAAGCAAGCGCAACAACACCAAAAAAAGCGCCAACCAAATACCTGCTTCCAACCATATCAAAAGAATACAAACAACCTGTTTTTAATGATTTCTATCAAAGACAAAGTATGCGGGAACAATTACCCGCAACAGTAGTTGCTACGACAATGCTACGCAACAACTACAAAGCAATCGCTAAAAATCAGACACAGCAGCTACTGCTAATTGACAATAAACTAAAAAATAAGAGAGAAAAAGAAAAAAAAAGAAAAAAAGCAGCTTAATCAGCTACCTTTACTGCGTAGTGCCAGCACCTGCATCATCTGCAGGCACTTCAGGAGCAACTGGGGCTACTGGGGCAACAGGCTTAGGCTCCGGCGCAGCAACACTGATGTCAGTGAAGCTTGTTCCGCTAACCACAACCTCAGAACCCTTCAGCTTGCCAGACTCTTGCCACTGCTGGTAGTTGAAAAGCACACGCGCTGCCCTTCTGGTGTCAGACGCACCGTAGCCTGCAACAAGCAAAGCAACCTTGCCGTTTGCATGCTCAAACAGCTGAATCATTGCCTTGCCAGCTGTAAAGCCCGCAGCACAATCATCCGGGTTGCCCATAAGCTCAGCAGCTGCTGAATTTGCACATGGACCACCAATAACGATTGCGTTCTGTGCCTTTACATCAGTCACTTCGTTGGCAAGCTTACCAACACCAGGCGCAATGTCAGTCGGCTCATAGTAAGTAAGCTGACCTGCCTCAGTGGCATCGCCCTTCTGTATGCTAACATCAGGCGCCACTATGTAAACCAAAGGCAGCCTCTGCACTACTGGATAGTCAACATCCAAAGTGTCAGGGTCGTTGCTTGGGTTGTCCCACTTGACATAAGCACCAAGGCTTGTGTATGCGTAGTTGGTGTTGCTCTCTCCCTCAGGAGACTTGTAAGCGATGTCTGAATGCCATGTGTCGTTCTCAGCAAACTGCACCTTAGCCGAGGCAGCGGTTATGGTAAAGTCCAACGGTATCGGAGCAAGGTTGTCATAGTCATCCGCATTAACAGTCTGGACTGATACCATGACTGACGTCAATGGCGGACTGCTGGTATTCACGACCTTGAGGTAAATACCGTTAACCGGAAACGGACTTATCAAAATCTGAGCCCCACCTTTAGAGGTGATGTTAATAATGTTGCCCGTATCCACATCAGTCGGCACACCATTTGCAGAGGCAGTGTCAATATCACCATCTCCGTTCGCGTCAACCGCTATGGAAAAGTCCGCAGTGTTTCCTGAAACGTTCCAAACCTTATACGTTGCACCGCCGAGCTTAAGCGTAGCTGCTGCTGTTCCAATACCAGGAACTGTAGCTCCTGTTGACAACACCTCTTCCTTGGTTCCTGTCTCTCCAAGAACCTGGAACTTAACAACAGGGCTACTGTCTGTCATTGCTGAAGAACCCTTATACCTCACAGCATAAGTCCTTCTGCCACCCTGCTTCTGACTAATATCAGACACGATAAAGTAGTCATTCCTTGCAATAGTGGTGTTCTCAGTTATAATCAGAGAGTTGTCATTGTCACCAAGCGAGATGTTAGTGCCAGTTGATGAGTAAACCAAAGGCACTGTAACATCATTGCCGCTGCCGTCAACGAACTGCAGGTCATACTGATTGGAGCCGGATGTCTTAATCCGTATCTTCTCTGTTGAAACAGAATCCAAGCCTGCATATTCAATGTCCCATGCATTCAGAAGGGCCTGAGGCTCATCCATCTGCCCAGAAATCTTTCCTCCTGCAGGCACATAAAAGTCGTCATCAGCTGTGATGTTCAACTGGATGGTGTCAATCTTGAAAGTAGAGTTGTCATCACTACCTGTGATGGTAGCTTTTGTGTCGTCAATCTTCTCATTGCCGACTTCCAAGACCACACTGCCAGCTCCTGCCCGCGCCACATCAGTGTCTTTAAGGAAAATCTTGTCAGCACCAAGGTAGAACTCTACCTTCCTGACACCGCCCGCGAAATCCTGCGAGGAGATATCCTTAACACCAATCTGAGACTTGTCAGCCAGCGTAAAGGTTCCACCCTCGCTCATAGAGTCAGTAGACTCGCCATTAACGATGAACTTGGCAGTCGTGCTTCCTACAAAGTCAAGAAGAACCTCATAGTCCTTACCTTTAACAGTAAAGGTCTTTGTCTCACCCTCAGCCATAGAGTCCTTAACAGCTCCGCCCATCAATGTAAGCTCTGCGCTGTTGCCTGTGGCTGATGTCCTCCTTGCCTTAACTATGGAATAGCTCTTACCGAGCATTGTTATGTCCTTTCCTTCAAAGTTCCAGAGGTAGGTGCCAGTTGTAGCAGCAGAACCTGCGCTGTCAGTAACTGTTGACTCAGCCGAAGTTGTAAACTCCAGACTGTAACGCGCAACCCTGTCGCTGTTCTTCACATAAAAGTATGTGTCAGTCTTGTCAGTGTCAGGGTCCTCTGCAAATATAACCGACTGGCTTGCAGGGTTCGTAGTTGTCTGCTGGTTCACATTGTCAAAATATAAGTACTGGTGGTAGTCAAAATCTCCCTTGTCATTCCTGAAAGTCCCATCAGCCAAAAGCTGAGGCAACTCATCATCAGTAACAAAGGTTGTTATGTTTTGGACAGTTTCCTGCCTTCCACTTGCACCGCTGCTGCCAACAGATTCAGAAAACTCAAGCTTTTTTGAAGAAGTGCCTATCAGCCAATTGTCTCCACCGCTTGCAGAAACGCTTGTGCCTCCACTTACCTGAACGGTCTTCTTAACCTTTGCAGCACTCTGCAGGCTTGACAGAACATCAAGCGAACCGAGAACATCTGCACCGTTGGAATTGGAGCCAACAACTATAATACCATTCAGCTTCCCATCCACTATAAATGGAGCAGGGTATTTGCTCAAGTCAGCAGCTGCGCTTGCGCTCAAAACAGTAGCGCCAACCATAACAGCTCCTGTGCTCAGAGCCATAATCCTCTTAACCGTTTTCATCAACTTCACACTAAACACCTCCGTGTTGTTTGGTTAACATTCATAGACGCATATAGCGCTATGCTACCCATGATAAAGGGAGTATATAAACTTTTTGTTTTCGTGTTTTTTGGAAAATATATTTTGTTTTATTCACTTCAACTGCCTGCTGCCACTTCACCAACACCTGACAATAAGCGAGTCAAAGCGGAATTGGAAACTAATAAAAGGGCATATTTATAAACATTTGTGTCTTGCAGGCAACACATTTTTAATAATTTGACGACGAGAAACAACATGGATACGTTCTATATAATAATAGAGAAACGCAAAAGAGCGCTATAAAACATAGCCCCAACCCGGCTTCCATTCCTTAGGCTTTTTAAGACGCCAATCCTTTTTAATTGCTGCCTTCCAGCTCCTGCCTTTCAGCAGAACGTCAAGCGCAAGCTGAGGCGCCCTGTGAGAAACAACAGCAACACACTTTCCAGCATGCTTTTGCTTCAAATCACTTAGAAAGTCCTTAACTCTTTTTTCCACATCCTTACAGCTTTCGCCGTTTGGAAAAGGAATGCCCACGAACCTTAGAATCAAGGAATCAACCTTGTTAGACTTGATACCAGTCAAATCACCGTAATCACACTCCCTTAACCGCCTGTCCTTAATAATAGGCACTGTTTTCCCAAACATCAGCTTAGCGGAGTCAACAGCCCGCTTCAAATCAGAGCAGAACACGGCATCAAACTTTCTATCACTGATAATCCTCCCGAGCTTTCGGGACTGCCCTATGCCAAGCGGCGATAATTCACAATCAGACCAACCGGATGCAATACCTGCCTCATTATCAACAGTTGTTCCATGCACAAAATAAATGATTTGGACAGGATTCATACGCGTTTGAAATGCGGGGAGTAGGATTCGAACCCACGAAGGCACTAAGCCAGCAGGTCCTAGGCCTGCTCCATTTGACCGCTCTGGCATCCCCGCAGCTTTTTCTGAAGAAGCGACTACATTGCGCCAATTATAAATATGTTGCTATGTGAGCGGCGGACTGCAATAATTAATCGGAGCAGCAGGCTACGACTATAGGAAATAAACTTAATTTTCGTATCTTCAAAAATACTTGTAAGCTTATTTCCTAATAAGCAAATCACGTTTCGTATTAAGCAAAGTTACGGTTATTAACGTGATTTGCTATAAGCAAAAACTGCACAGTAACATTTTTAAAGCACTGGCTTTTCTCAGGATTCAAGATGGCAAAAATGCTTGAAGTTAATCCAAACGAGCTTATAGAAAAGGTAGCTGATGAACTGGAAAAGCTGCCCGAAATAAAAGCGCCTGACTGGGCATCATTCATAAAAACCGGAAGGCACAAACAAAGGCCGCCGGCAAGGGAAGACTGGTGGCAGGTAAGGGCGGCAGCGATGCTGCGCTCAGTAGCAAGACTCGGACCAATAGGCGTGTCAAAAATAAGAGTCAAATACGGCGGCAAAAAAAACAGAGGGCATAAGCCGGAACACGCATACAAAGGCTCAGGAAGCATAGCAAGAAAAATACTCCAGCAGCTTGAAAAGGCCGGACTCGTAAGGCAGGCGCAAAAAGGGCTGCACAAAGGCAGAATCATAACACAAAAAGCCACTCAGATAATGAACAAGGCAGCAGAGGAACTCTCACCAACAAAGCAAAAGGAAGCCAAGCCTGCAAAAGAGGAAACTGCTTCAAAACAAAAGGTATGACAGAAATGGCGCACATAAAGCATCCAAGCAAGAAAAAAAGGCTGAACAAGAAAGCAACCCAGACAAAATGGGCACCATTCTGGACAGTCCCAAAAATATACGGCAGGGGAAGAAGAATACACCCCGGAAGGCACACCGCAGTAAAGAGAAGCTGGAAAAGAACAAACATAAAGGCGTAAAATGGCAGCACTGGAAAGAACATACACAATCCCGCTCAGAAGAGAAACACTCAAAACGCCCAGATACAAAAGGGCAAAAAAGGCAATCGCCGCACTTAAACAATTTGGCGAAAGACACCTCAAAACGACAGACATAAAACTCGGAAAATACCTCAACATGAAAGTGTGGGAAAACGGAATCAGAAACACCCCGCACTCAGTCAAGGTAACCGCAGTAAAAGACGACAAAGGAACAGCAACAATGGAGCTGTTCGGCGCTCCAAAAGAAGAAAAAAAGGAAACAGCGAAAAAAGAAAAAGCAGCCGCGGCAGAAAGCAAAAAAACTGAGAAAGCAGAAGTGATACAAGAAGCGGAAATCCTGAGCGAAAGCAAGAGAGAAGAAACAAAGAAAGAAACAAAACAGAAACAGGAAAAAACGACTGCGGCAGAAACCGTGGCAAAAGAAGCTAAACAATAGATTAAAAAAAAAAAAAAAATTCTCCCGAAAAGTTTTTAACCACGCAACCGGAATAGTCTGAGCAATGCAGGCAAACAGAAACAGCAGAGAAGAAATCCTGAAGGCAGCCAGAAAACTGCTGCTCGCCAACAGAAGGACAAAATGCGGCTACACATTCACAGTGCCGTCACCCTACGAATACAGGCACCAATGGCTCTGGGACAGCTGCTTCCACGCCATAGCACTAAGGCATTTTGACACAAAGGCGGCAGAGAGCGAAATTGAAAGCCTGATGGCATCACAGCACAGGGACGGCATGGTGCCTCACGAAAGCAAATACAGCATATTTGGAATCATGCTTCCATACACCAGCAGGATAACACAGCCGCCAATAATAGCAAGGGCTGCGCTTGACGTCCACGCAAAAAGCCGCAACAGGGAGTTCCTCACAAGAATATTCCCAAGGCTACAGCTATACCACAACTGGCTTGAGGAAAGGCGCGAGGCAAACGGCATACTCAAAGTAGTTGACTCAAATGAAAGCGGGGAAGACAACTCAATCCTGTGGGATGATGAGCTAAAAATACCGACACACATGACATACCTCAGATGGCTTACCACATACGTGCCCATGTTC
>JACPBT010000069.1 GCA_016180145.1 Candidatus Woesearchaeota archaeon
GTTTCATTAGTAACATCAACAAAAAGGTCCACATCGCTTGTTTTGTCAGCTTCGCCTCTTGCGACAGAGCCAAACAGGATTATGTTGCGTATTTTTTCCCTTTCAGAAACCTTCTGGACAAGAAATGATGCAACATCCATGGCATAAGCTACAATGTCAAAGTTCACGAAACCCAACCTCCCTGAACTTTTCTTTCAGTGCATTGAAGTTTGCGAGCAGTTCCTGAAGCACTTCTTCCTTTTGCGGCTTTCCATAGCACAAGGCGTTCCGCTTTTCTTCAATATTCGCTATAAGCCCAAGAATCTCCTGCTTGCGCGGAAACTCAAAAGGCAGCTTTTCATTCACCTTGTTTTTTGATTTCAGCCATTCGTGCTTTATGGTAAAGCCCGTGTCAATCAGGTTTTTGCCGTGCAGAAATGCCTCAAGCATATCTGCAGCTGCCGCAGAGGTATTAAAGCCGAGTGTCCTTTGCCTCTCCACAATACCCTTTTCTATACTTTCCCTTATGACTTCAAGGCTCTCCCTGAGATTCCTCAAATGCGTCTCAATGTTCATGGTTCAAATGAAACTAAATCGTTGGTTCAAGCGAACCCATGATTAAGCTTCCAGATATATAAATCTTTTGGTTCAATTGAAGCAAAAGGCTTGGTTCAAACGAACCTAAAGTGCGGAGATTTCTGGCTCACGGTTGATTAAGGAAGTTAAAGCTTGTAGCTGAAGTTGCGCATCAAGTATGGAATGATTAAAACCAAAACATTTATATCAGAAACAGCAAAAATAACAAACATGGACACCCAGCAGCGGCTACAGCTAATCAATGAAGTAGGAGAGGAGATAATAACAGAAGAAGAGCTAAAACAGCTTCTTGAGACAAAAAAACAGCCCATAGCATATGACGGGTTTGAGCCTTCTGGCAACATGCACATAGCACAGGGAATCCTAAGAGCCATAAACGTCAACAAAATGACAAAAGCAGGCTGCAAATTCAGAATGTTCGCAGCAGACTGGCATGCACTTGCAAACAACAAGCTCGGAGGCGACCTTGAAAAGATACAGACATGCGGCGATTACATGATAGAAATGTGGAAAGCATCAGGAATGGAGCTTGAGAATGTGGAGTTTGTAAGGTCGTCAGAAATCGTAAAAGAGCCGGACTACTGGAAGCTTGTCCTCAACATAGCAAAGGAAAACACAGTAACAAGAATAACAAGATGCGCCCAGATAATGGGAAGAAGCGAGAAAGAAACGCTAAGCGCGGCGCAGATATTATACCCGTGCATGCAGGCAGCAGACATATTCCACCTCAAAGTAGACATAGCACAACTCGGAATGGACCAGAGAAAAGTAAATGTGCTTGCAAGAGAAATAGGGCCAAAACTCGGAATGTGGAAGCCAATAGTGGTAAGCCACCACATGCTAATGGGGCTCGGAGAGCCGAAAACAGAAATAAAAGACGCAACAGAACGCGCAATAGAGCTGAAAATGTCCAAGTCAAAGCCGGAAACAGCAATATTCATGACAGACACAGAAGAAGACGTCAAACGCAAGATATCAAAAGCATACTGTCCGGAAAAGCAGACAAAAGAAAACCCAATCATGGAATACTGCAAATACATAATCTTTGAGAAAATGCCCGCGCTTGAAATCAAAAGGCCGGAAAAATTCGGAGGCAACACGACAATAGAAAGCTACAGCCAGCTTGAGCAGGCATACGGCAGCGGGAAAATACACCCAACAGACCTGAAAACAGCAACAGCAGAGGCACTAAACAAGCTTCTTGAGCCGGTAAGAAAGCACTTCAACACAAACACAAAAGCAAAAAAGCTCGCAGAACAGGTGCAGGCATTCAAAGTAACAAGATAAAGGAGGCAAAACAATGGTAACGGCAGAAAAGCTCTCAATAGACAAACAGCGCGAACTTGACAACCTCAAAGGAGCAATCGGAAAGCTGAAGGAAGCTTACGGATACCTTAAAGGAGCTGCAAGCTCAATAAAAGGCAACTCACTGAACCAGCTAAGGGCAAACGCAATTGTCGCAAAAGGCAGAGTAGCAAATGCATTCAAAAAAATACTGGAAATGCAAATGACGCAGGTAAACCTTGAACTGCTTGCAGGAACTGCAAGAGAGGAAGCTGCCAATGTGCAAAGCATAAAAATTACAAACGAGCAGAACTTCACAGTTGAGTATGTAAGCTCGCAGGCAAGAGCGCTGGACAGCCTGAGGGAAGCGCTGGAATCAACAGCAAAGCAACTTTCCGAAATAGCAGAAGAAAAAGACCCGCAAAAGCTTCCGGAACTAAAGCAAAAGGCAGAGGCAGCAAAACAGGCAATAGAAAACCACGCAAAAGAGCTTGAAAGCCTTACACGCCACGTAGATGAGCTTTACAAATTCCTGACAGAAGTCAGGGCAGAAGCCGCAAGAGAAAAAGTAATGCAGCGCCAGACACCACAACCCCTGAGAAAGCCATGGTGGCAGTTCTGGTGAAAAAACTCCACAGCAAAATTTATAAATTGCCAGCTTATCTTTAAACCATGGACTACGACCTTGCAGAGTTTGCAGTGAGCCACGCTATAAAGCTTGGGGCAGACTACGCGGATGCAAGGCTTGAAAACACAACCGCAAACGACTTCATTCTTAAAAACGGAATACCCCAGATGTCATCCTTTGACAAAGTGAACGGGCTTGGCGTAAGAGTGCAATCAGGAGGGTGCTTCGGGTTTGCGTCAACAAATGAGCCTGAAAAAGAAAAAATAAAAGACATGGTTGAAAAGGCAATGAAGATGACAAAAGCGGCATGCAGGATTGCCCAGCACAGCCAAATGTCAGAAGCGCCGGCAGAAAACGCGCAATATGAAGTAAAGCAGAAAACAAAACTTGACGACCTGTCCCCAAAAGAAAAGCTCAACGTCCTGTTTGAAATAGAAAAGTCAATAGCCTCAACAAAAGTAGACGCGCCCGGAAGATTCTTCTCACTCTCAGACTTCTGCACCGAAAAATACTTCACCAACAGCGAAGGAACGAAAATAACCTCAAAAATACCAAGAGTGGACTTCTGGCACTTCATAACAATAAACAACAACGGAAAAACAGCGCAAAGATACTGGCAATACGGCGACTCGGGAGGGTTTGAAAAAATAACAGCCCGAAACTTTCCGGAAGTCCTGAAAAACGAAGTCATCAAAATGGACGAAAACATGAAGAAAGGAGTCAAGCCCCCAAAAGGGAAAATAGATGTGGTAGTAGGACCTCAAATAAGCGCAATAATGGTGCATGAGTCAGTAGGCCACCCATACGAGGCAGACCGCATACTTGGAAGGGAGGCAGCACAGGCAGGAGAGACATTCATAACACAAGAAATGCTCAACACAAAAATAGGAAGCAACGCAGTCAACATATACGACGACCCCACAATAGAAGGAAGCTTCGGCTACTACCTGTATGACGATGACGGGGTAAAGGCAACAAGACGCCACCTTATCAAGAATGGCATGATAAACGAGTTCCTCCACAACAGATATACGGCGGCGGAAATGGGAACAAAAAGCAACGCGGCGGCAAGGGCAACAGGGTTTGACAGGGAAGCTATCGTAAGAATGGCAAACACATACGTCGGCAAAGGGGACCATACAGAAGAAGAACTCATAGAGGGCGTAAAAGAAGGTGTATTCATCAGAAACTTCACAGAATGGAACATAGACGACAAAAGGCTGAATGCAAAATACACCGGAGCAGAATCCTACACCATCAAAAACGGCAGGCTTGGCGAGCCTGTAATCACGCCAATAATAGAAATATCCACACCCGCACTATGGAGCGCGGTTGATGCAACAGCAAAAAACATGGAATACCACTCAGGAACATGCGGAAAAGCCGAGCCAATGCAGGCGATACCAGTATGGTTCGGAGGACCATCCATGAGAATAAGAAACATACGGCTCGGAAACGAAAAATGAAAATGGCAACAGGCAAGGAAGCTGCAGCGGAAAAGCTCCTCAAAAAACTACAGGCAGCCGGAGCAGACGACGCAATAATAACAACAATAGAAGACAGCACATCGCAGATAAAGTTCGCAAACAGCAAAATAGCAACAACACAAAGCTGGCTGACAGCAAAAATGAATGTTTTCATAGCATCAAAAAAAAGACTCGTCGCAACCACAATAAAAGACTTCTCAGAGCAGGCAATAAACGATGCGGCATCACGAATAATGAAGTTTGCGGCAGCAACACCGCCAACAGAAGAATACGGAGGAATAGCAGAAGGGCCATTCAACTACACAGAAATAAATGATACTTACGACCAAAAAATTGCACAACTCAATGAAAAGGCAGTTGACATGGCAGAAGCGGGAATAAACGCCGCAATGAAAGCAGGCGCAAAAAGATGCGCAGGAGTCCTCGAAACATCAGCAACCAGCTACCGCATCATAACCACCAACAATGTGGAAGCAAATGACAAAGCAACAAAACTCTACTTCTCAATAAGGGCGTTCATAGACAAATACGCATCAGGGCACAACGTCACCAACTCAAGAGTGCTAAGCAAGTTCACACCGGAAGAAACGGCAGAACAAGCAGCAGAAACAGCAAAACAGGCAACCAACCCATCACCCGGAAAAGCGGGAGTCTATGATGTGCTGTTTGAGCCGCTCCCATTTTCAAACCTGCTGGCACAGGTAGGAGAGGCAGCATCAATATTCAACGTGGAATCACAGCTGTCATGCCTCGCAGGAAAGCTCGGGCAGAACGTAGGAAGCGAGAATGTGACAATAACAGACGATGCAACCATGCCAAACGGATTCAACTCATCAAAATTTGACGCAGAAGGGGTAAAAACGCAAAAAAACACGATAATAGAGAACGGAACCCTAAAAACATACCTGCACAACACATCAACAGCAAAAAGACACAACACAAAAACAACAGCAAACGCGGGAATCATATCGCCAATGCCTTTCAATATTGTTTTCAAGAACGGAAAACTTAATAAAGAAGAAATGATATCTAAAATAAAAAAGGGGTTGATCGTCACAAACGTCTGGTACACCAGATTCCAGAACTCTGCCACAGGGGATTTTTCAACAATCCCAAGAGACGGGATATTTTCAGTTGAAAACGGCAGAATAACTGGAGCAGTAAAAGAGCTGCGAATAAGCGAAAACCTGCTAAAAATACTGAAAAATGCTGCCGAAGCAGGAAGCAAATCAGAGCAGGTCTTCGGCTGGGAAGTAGAGCTGCCAGTGACGACTCCTCCTGTGCTTGTAAAAGAAGTACGCCTGACGAAATCGGTGGCATAAACAATGAGCTCAGACAAACTCAGCGATGTAGTTTATGGTTATACTGCCAACGCAAACTCGCTTGAAGAACAAAACCACCTTCTAAAAGAGCATGTAGGAAAGCTACGCGGCGAAATAGAAAGATACAAAAAATCACCCCTCATGATATGCGAAATACTAAACACAACGCCAAACAACGCAGTAATAAAAATACCAAACGGCAACCAGTTCTACGTTGAAATATCAACAGAATGCGAAAAACTCAAACCAGGAGATACAGTTCTCGTAGAGCAAAGAAACCTCGTGATAGTAGGAAAACTAAATACGCAAAAAAACTACAATGTAGACAAATTCGTAATAGTAGAAAAACCAGAAATAAGCTGGAAAGAAATAGGAGGACTGCGAAAACAGATAGAACAGATAAGAGAAGTCATTGAGCTGCCCCTGACAAAACCGGAAATGTTCAAAAAAACAGGAATCCAGCCGCCAAAAGGAGTCCTGCTATACGGGCAGCCAGGCACAGGAAAAACACTCGTAGCAAAAGCAGTAGCAGCAGCAACAAACTCAACATTCATAGAAATAGTCGCATCAGAACTCGTGCAGAAATACATTGGCGAAGGAGCAAAACTCGTATCCGAAATATTCCAAATGGCAAGAGAAAAAGCCCCATCAATAGTTTTCATAGACGAAATAGACGCACTCGCAGCGAAACGAATAGACATAGGAACATCAGGAGAAAGAGAAGTCCAAAGGACATTCATGCAGCTTCTCGCAGAGATTGACGGCTTTGACAGCCTCGGAGACGTCAAGATAATAGCAAGCACCAACAGAAAAGACATACTTGACCCGGCAATACTGAGACCCGGAAGGCTTGAAAGGCACATATACTTTGACCTGCCAACAGCAGAAGGAAAGGCAGAAATATTCAAAATACACACAAGAAAAATGACACTCAAAAACGTGGAAACGCCAAAAATAATATCCCAAATGGAAGAATTCACAGGAGCAGAAGTAAGGGCAGCATGCACAGAAGCAGGATACTACGCAATAAGAAACTCACGAATCCATGTAACAACAGAAGACTTCATCAAAGGAGTGCAAAGAATCAAAGAACGCGAAAAGGAAGACCAGGAATACTTAACAATGTTCGGCTAAAGCTCATTCTTAACAAGCTCAAGAAGCTCAGGAAAAATCTTGTCATTAAAATGCGCTTTTCCCTTCATAACAATCACCTCTGATGCAAGGTTCAGGGCAAGCTGACGAGCTTTTGTGATGGGAACGTAAGGGTCGTCGTCAGAACTTATGGCATAAAATTTCTTGCAACTGCTTCTTATCTTTTCCCAGTCAAAGTCCCTCACTGCAATATTCCTTACCCTGCCATCAATATCAGAAATACCAAGAAGACCAACAAATCCTGCAACAAGAAAAACAGCCTTTACCCTTCCCTCAAACCTTTCAAGCACATTTAAAATAAAAGGACAACCCAGACTGTGACCAATAAGAATATCCCCGCTGCCGATTTCAAACCTGCCCAAAATAGCAAGCCACTTATCCAGCTCAGGGTTCTCAGAATCAGGAAAATCAGGCACAATGACAGAATGCCCAAGCTTTTCAAGCTCCCGCTTAAGCCACGGAAACCAATTCTCCCGGGAATTCCCCCCCAAGCCGTGAACAATTATTACCGTTGCCATTTTCAAAAAATCGCACGCTCCTAAGTTACTTCCGTCAGTCACAGCTTGCGCTCCTAGGGTGTTCACTCAGTCATCGCATGCGTAAGAAGGCAAACACTATATGCTTTTAAAGCTTGCTCAAAACCGGGTTATTGCACTACCACCATTACCGGAAGCATTAGCAGCGACCACTACAATGACGACGTCCTTTAGCCTATTAAGCACTCTCAAAAGGCAATATTTTTATTGGCTCGTCAATATACGGCTGTTTTCTATTATCAGCGTTTCTTACTTTTATAAGCCCAAAACCCTCAAGAAAACGAATGTCCCTGTAAACCGCCTCATAGCTCCTGCCCAAATCCTTAGCAATGCGATATATACTCACTGAAGCAGCGCCCTTAACTTTCAACAGAAGGATGATTCTCTGAGGGCTGAATATCCTTGAAAAAAGCTCAGGTGTGATAACTATCGTTCTCTCAGTTTTCATTACCCTTCTCTTCCCCGCCAGAACAGCTTCAACATACTCATTATCTCCCAGCGCCTTTTTTTTCAAATCCCGCACTATTTCAATCTTAACCATCTTCATCCGCCCCTATTGCCCTCTGTCAATGCGACAAACATCCGCCACTCTCCACCCTTAAACACCAAATACTGATAAGCAAACTTCAAGCCATCAGGAAAATTCGCATCCTTTCCCACTTTGAACAGCCTTTTCACGAGCCGCACATCCTCTGCAATCAGAATATCCTGATTTATGATAACCTGCATTCGTATTACCTTTCATAACATATGATTTATTAAGTCATATATTTAATGCTTTTGCAACCTCGCGCTAAAGCCATTAATAACCCTTGCTGTCAATTATATGAAAAATCTCCGGAGAAATCGCAGAGTTTTCACTTTTCCTGAAAAGATTTTCAGTCAGTTTAAGAATATGTTAAAAAATATTCACCCTGTCTGCAAAATTTTCAATTAATAGCTTAAGTTAAAAAGCCACAAATTAAAAATCCCAATCACAGAAAGTTGTGGGGATTTTTAAGCCTCAACTTGAGCAATCAATACAAGCCGTGTCAGCTGCCTCTCGCTTTTTTAACGAGCTTAATTGCCTGTTCCCTACTTAACTTAGATGTCACAGACTCTATTTCTTCCAGAGTGTTACCCTGATTTACGCCAATCATCTGAAAGAATCTCAGAGTCTTAGCAGTACCAAGCTTTGCATAAAGCGCCTCAATCCCCTGCCTTACCAAATGCTCTTTAAGCGCGGTCATCATGAAAATCCCCCAAACTCTTTTACAAAGTCAACAGGGTTCCTTATATTTATCCTAAATCCTTTGTTGCTTAAAATTCTTTCTATTTTGAAGGCTTTCCCGTAAAGCTCCCTGTCACAAGTAATCAAATAATCGCAACCGCTTACTGCAGCAAAAGCCAAATGCAGGCAGTCCATGCAATCCCCTATTAACACGGGATACAAATAGCCGGAAACTTCCATAACTTTTCTATCCAGCTTCACCCTTTCTTTTGAGAGACGTCTTATCAGGTGAAGAACAATATCCCGCTTAAGCCTGTTTTTTATCAGGTTCACTTCCGCAAACAGCACATCAGAAGTTTTAACCTCAAGGAAATCTGAAGATGCAAGCAAGAAAATTTGGTAAGATGCTATCGCCTCATTACGCACTTCCCCACGCCCCAAATCATCAAAAGGCCTGCCGTAGATGTTCGTATCCAGCATTATTTTCATTAAAGAGAAATTAACTTTAACCACTTATATACCCTACGGCTGCATGTCCAGTGTCCAATGGCTCATAGTCTTGAAAAATTTCCGGACATTTCAGTGCTTTTTACGACTTTTCATTCAAAATTTTTTCCCAATGAATTGCTTAAGCTAAACTAATGAAAGACAAAAATAAGCTATTGTATAGTCTGTCTTTCAAACTTTAGTTGAGGAAAATTAATATGCGAAACTATTGTCCTCAACTAAACAACCACAAAATCCACACAAACCCGGTAAGCCCTCGGGGCAAGCTGCCCGCACTTTACAACTTTTTTTATTCTTACTTTCTTTCTTAACTTTTCAGCAGCAGCCTCAACCCTTGCGACAGCAGCTTTTGGAATCTCCTCATCAGGAAGAAAGTCATAATAATTGATTATGCTGTTCCTTTTAACATACCTCAATGCCAAATCAAGAAAGGCGTGAGCGCCCTTAGGAAGGGGCATAACAATGCGGTCAAACTTCTTTCCCAACTTCGGAAGAACCCTACCAACATCGCCACAGAAAAGCCTTGTCTTATTCTCAACTTTATTCAGCATGACGTTTTCAATGGCATACCTGTGAGCAACCCTGTTAAGCTCTACACCATAAACACACCCCGCTTTTGTGTGCTTCGCAATCTCAACAACATAAGGGGCAGCGCCTGAAAACATGACAAGCACAACCTCACCCTCCTTAACCTGTTCATAAATGCGCTTCCTCTCACTCGCCATCCTTGGAGAAAAATAGACTTTCGCAACATCCAGCTTCAAACGCACACCATTCTCAACAGCAACAGTTTCAGTGCGCTTCCCGCCGGCAAGCCACTCAAGCTTTTGCAGCCTTAACTTCCCCTTCCTGCCGCCGCGCTCAACATAAACAGCTTTAACATTGCCATGCATCTTCATAACCGCAGAAGCGATAACCTTCCTTTTACCCTCAAGCTCTTTAGGAATCTCAACCACTGCAACATCCCCAACAATGTCAAAAGCGCGCCTAAGAAAGCCAAGCTGCCTTTCACTAAGCTTTTCCCTGAGAAAATCCCTCAAATCAGCCAAAATCCATCAGCCCCCTCTGCGAGACTTCACCCAAACCCTTAAGCGAGCTTTCAACCCTGTCAGCAGAAAAGCCGTGAACATCACAAAGAAGCTTCAAAACAGAATCCCTGTCAACACCTGAAAACTTAATTTCATACCGCTCAGTAACAGGCATATTGCTTATAAGGCTGAAAACATCCTGCCACGGAACGCTGACATTTTCATTCCACTTTGCAGCCTCAAAAATACGCTCAGGCAACTTATACTCACTGACAAGCTTCAACGCAGTCTTTGGGCCAATACCCTTTACACCGCCGCTGCTGTAATCAGTGCCAACAAGCATAGCCAGACAGATAAGCTGCTCATGACTAATGCCAAGATTAGAAAGGTTATCCTTCAGAGAAATAACCTCAGGAGAGACGTCCTGAAAAGCAATCTTCCCTGCCAGCTTCTTCCTCCCTCTAACAGACAGGTTCCTGACCAGCAAAGGAGCGCCAAATAAAAGACAATCAGCATCCTGTGAAGCAACAGCATAGCAATCACCCTTCTTTGCCATATAGGCAGCCTGAGCCTCACCCTCAGAAGGAGCATCAACACACGGAACACCGAGAGCAGAGAGAAGGCGCTTTGCCTCGCCAACCATTTCAAGAGTCAGGCGTGAAGTGCGGGAAGCATACTTCCGCATACCCTCAATGTCAGAAGCGGATTCAGCCTCACGATAAAGGCGCTCAGAATCCTCCTTAATCAGGGAACGCCTCCTTACTTCAGCATGCTTAAGCTCAGGAACCGCACCGTCAAACACATAAACAAGCCTCAAGCCGCTCCTCAAAAGAGCAGAAGTTCGCGAAAGCAAACCAATGAGATGAGAAGTAACATTGCCACCGGAATCAGTAAAAAGACTTCCATCCCTCTGCCTAATCGTGGAAAGAAACTGATAAAGATGATTAAAGGCGTCAACAGCGACAACCCTGCCCTTAAGCTCAGAAATAGAAATTTCCCTCCTTACAAGCAACTCTGTAATCTGAACGCCCATCTTAAAGCTTCAACACCCGTATAGAGCTGAATTCCCTCCCAAGCATCTCAGAAGCCCTCTTCGTGAATTTGCCGGAAGAAAGAAAAAGAACAGGCAAACCCCTTGACTGCCCCTGAACAAAGGCAGTGCTCAAATCAGCCTCATTGCAGACCTTCTTATCCTTAGACATGCAGTAAAACCTCACGCTCCCAACAGGGCTTGGAACAGAGACAAGCAGCTCAACCTCACCCCTCCTCTTACCCGAATCGCAACGCTGCAAAACCTCAATGCCGCCCTTTCCAAGATACTCCATAACATTACCGACAAAAGCAGAATTAACAGGAGAAGCAGCCCTCCTCTGCCTTTTCACCTCCTTAACCTGCTGCACAACAGCATGCGGAATCTGCACCTGCTGCTCAACAGGGCGCTCAATAACCTGAGGAACATCAGGCTCCATGCCAAGAAGCTTCCTCACCTTAGGCTCAGCCTGCTCATTACCAATCAAATACCAGCGCCAAAACAGCTCAACACCATCAGGACCGTTAACCTGAACAGGAACAGCAAAATCCTTAATCTGCCTCAAAGCCACACGAACAACAGGCTCAAGAACCTTATCACGAAGAACAAGCTCAACCCTCAAAAGCTCATAAGCCTTTCTCTCCTTCTCATGAAGATACTTAATATAATTCTGCAACTTGACCTCCTGACCGGGCGCATAATAAACAGGAGAGCCGCCAACCTTAACGCTGGAAATCCTCAAATGGCTGCCTGAAACAAGCTCAGAAAGAACAGCAGAAGCAAAAAGGCTGTTAGTGCCAACCTCAGAAGAAACCTGAGTAGGAATAACAGGACCCTTAACCTTCACAATCTCAAGAACCCTCTGGCTCAAACTGATTTTCTCAGGCATAACCAAAAAAGAGGCAAAGGCAATTTAAAAAATTTGTGAAAAGGTTTATAAGC
>JACPBT010000070.1:0-11700 GCA_016180145.1 Candidatus Woesearchaeota archaeon
TTATTTCTTTCGCTCCATTTTATTAGTATGAGCAAGAACCAACAAGCATAATCTCTTTCACCATCAAACTAAGAATTACACAATTCTGTCCCACACCCGGTGGCGAAACGATTTTGCACAAAATATAAAAATGGGTGCTGGTAAGCTTCAAACGTGAAAACAAACACGATTAACAAACTTTTTTTTGGAACTGTGGCTGTGGGTGTGATTTCCATCTTTTCGATATTGGCTTTAACAGATATGAAATCAGGTTATAGCACTATTTTGAATAGACTTGAAAATAATGCCCGCAGAGAAAAATCACTTACCCGGTTAATAGACGAGCAATACCCGATTGTTGCAAGCACGCTGCAAGCCTACGGGCTGCCTGTGCCTGAAAACCCTGAAAACTATTGCATAGGCTCTGAAAGAGGCACTATCTGCGCAGCAATTAATGAGAGAAGCGAAATTAAAGAAAGGGTTGCAGCACTACAGCTTGAACTAAAAGAAGCCAGCCCACAATACCGCAGAGGGCTATTGTTCGCACTGGGAACCGGCATAGGCATGTTTGCAGGGATGGCTTATCTTGTCTGGCAAAAACACAAAAACGACATAGCGGAAGAATCAGAGCGTGCCTCTAATTATAAAGCGGTTTAAGAAAAAAAGAAATAGAAAAAGAAAAAAGAAACCGGCTTTCACCAGTTTCTCTTCAAGTGCTTCAGTATCGCCTTTGACTCGTCCTTCATGGCAAAGCCAAAGCCGATGCCAACCGCAACAGCAAGCCCGACAGACAACCCTGCAATAACCAGAAGGATTGTGTTTGTGGCAAAGCTAACATCAATGCCAATCTTGCCGAGAGCAATCAAGCCGACAAAGATTATTGCAAACCACCTGACAATACTGCTCAAAACACGGACACCGCGCCTCTTTGCATGCAGCATCTTGTCAGCAACAAGGTCAGACAAAATCAGCCCAATCAGCATGATAATCACGGCAGCAAACAAATTAGGCAGCCAACTGGCGAGCTTGTTGAGCTGTTCAGAAAGTATTCCAAGCTTCAGGAATCCTGAGGCCTGAACGAGAAACAACGCAAACACATACCACTTGAGCAGCGCACCACCCAAATTGGCAAGATTAACAAACCCAATAGAATGGGAAAGACCAAGCCTCTTCAGATGGGAATCCACCTTAGTAGCTTCCAAAAAGCGATGGAACAAAAGCCCAAACGCGGCAGAAATTATATAACCGACAACTACAACAACAGCAGCTGCAAGCAGTCCGGGAATAACCTCAACCAGCCTGTTCCACAACTGAGTCAACGGGTCAAGCAAAGCCTGCCCTGTGCTTTCAATGTAACTAATTGGCATCAAATCACCCCTTTTTTTATCAGCATTAAAGCCTTTTAAGCCTTCTCACACGCTCTACTATAAAAGGTTTTATTACTATTATGGAATGAAAACTGCCAAAAGCTTTAAATAACAAACATCGGTTGTTTATTGCAAAATACGGAAATTTTCCATCATTAAGGCAGCACCAAGAAATTCACAATCCGTGTCAAGCAGTCGTGATGCGCTTCAGAACAGCATGCTTCCCAGTCCAGTCCATGACCTCACGAAGAACTTCGCTTATTCGCTCAACAGGAATTATCTCAACGCTTGAACGCCTGTCATCATCAAGAATTATGTCCTTTAGGTTTGTTTTAGGAACAATAACCTTCTTAATTCCGGCTTCAATAGCAGCCTCAACCTTACTTGAAACCCCGCCAACAGGCAGAACATCACCCCTCACAGAAAGACTGCCAGTCATTGCATACTCCTGCTTAATCGGAATGTTCTTCAAAGCAGAAATAATGGCCGTTGCAACGGCAATGCTTGCAGAATCACCCTCAACACCCTCATACGTCTGCAGGAACTGAACATAAAGGTCGTGCTTCTTCCTTATGTCCTCGCCAAAATACTTCTTAATAATAGCAGAAACATTCTTGACAGCCTCCTTCGCAATCTCGCCAAGCTTGCCAGTGGCAATAATCTCACGCTCATCACCGCCAGGCGTAACCTCTGCCTCAATAGGAAGAATAATGCCTGAATAAGCACTGCCAGAACCAAGCACAGCAAGCCCATTAACCCTGCCAACCTTCTTGCCTGCAGTAACAATAACTTCATACTCCTTCCTGTGCTCAATAATCTTGTCAGCCATCTGCTGCTCAAGAGTCTGGGCAATCTTCTTTGCCTCAAGAATGTGGCGAGCCTCAACAAGGGCAGAACCGCTTTCAAACGCAATATCCCCTGCAGCCCTCAACAAGCCGCCAAGCTCTCTCAAACGGAGGGTAAGATGCCCCTTCCTGTTAGCGCGCTTCCTCGCCTCTATGATTATCGCCTGAACAGCATCATTGGAAAAATGCGGAATCTTCTTATCCTTTACAACCTCCTGAGAGACAAACTGTGCAATCTTAAGGCGATTCTCAGCAGTGTCAGGCATGGTATCCTTCATGTAAACCTCATAGCCATAGCCACGAATCCTGCTCCTCAATGCAGGATGCATATGACTAACTGTCTCAACATTGCCTGCTGCCACAAGAACAAAATTGCAAGGCACAGGCTCAGTCCTAACCATAGCACCGGCAGAACGCTCAGACTGCCCAGTAATCGCATACTTACCCTCCTGCAAAGCAGTAAGAAGCTCCTGCTGCGTGGCAGGCTCAAGAGTGGCTATCTCATCAATAAACAACACACCCATATGCGCCTTGTGAATCATGCCTGCAACAACACGCTCATGGGCAGGAGTGCCCAAACCACCTGAGTTTTTGCACAGAACTCCATTAACCACCACGTTACCGGAACTGGTAGTGACATTATAGAGCCTGCCTTTGTAGTGTATTTTTTCCACCTTAGCAATGGTTTGCTTAGAAAGTTTCATACAGCCACACCCCTGCTTATCCCCTGACCAAAATTATTCAAAAGCAGGTATAAGGAATTTGGCGACAAATTCAGAATCTTCATAGCATGCTCTGCACCATAACCTCTACCATCTACAAGTTCATTATACTTATCTATCTTAAGCGCAGCCAACTCGCCCAATGCTTTATACAGGCGTTCTACCTTGTGGCGGCAATAGTTGATTTTAACATTCATTAGAAACAAAAGCATATTGTCAAACTTTTTCTCTATAAGCAGCCTAAAGATTGACGAGCCTTCAGTTGCGTATTTCCCTTCGTATATTGAAGTAGTGTTCACCCGATTCCTTTTCAAATAATCTGCAACTTCATTCAGAAAGCGAATACGGTTTTCCCTATAATGCGGCACGCCAGTAATGCCAATTTCCAATGTGGTAAGGCAATTTCCCTTTTTATGTATAATCGGGGTTCCAAGTTCACTGCCAAACAATGAGCCGTAAAACTCTTTTTCAGCGTCACAGTTCAGCGTAATCCAAAATGGCACTTTTAACTCCGTTTTTGTTTTATTACCTCTTGGCGCTCCAAGCGCTAAAAACAGCTGTATAATATTCCTGTTCGTATTCTGATAGCACCACGAATGCCCATAAACTCCGCCTTCACTTATTCTGGAATATTCCCCTCTACTCAGGCCAAACAACTCTTCCAAATCCTTACCAAACTCTTCAACCGCTACTTTTTCCGAGCTTGAGAGGAAAATTCCGTTCAGATTTTCAAAAACGCCTCCATCTCCAAAAGTTGCACCCAAAACTTTTGCAATCAACGGCAACTTCGGATTATCTATTTTCAACGGAAGCAAACCACGCCCTTTCAACCACAGAACTGCCTGAATCGGAACAGGAATGTGCTTTCCCTCATGCCACCATCTCGTTTTTCCGATGTTTTGCCCCATTGCCTTTGAAATTCTTTTATATCCCCACGCAGGGTTTTTTGCTTTTATCCCACAGTATTCATAATACAGCCTGCACTGTTCCTGCTGATGGGCGTCATAAGTGTTAATTATGTCCCCCTCATCAACAACAAAATCCTTTACAGTAACAACCTCGTCATTCTCATTAATTTTTGTCGCTTCAATATATTCTATTTTCCCGCAGTTCAAAACAGCTATCTTATGCTCAGGCGTAACAACAATCTCCTCATTTGCAGAAGTTGTGAATTTAACCATTTCACCATCATAGTCATACCTGTTTGCAGATAAAACCTCCACTGCACCAATGCTTCCATCTTTTTCACCAGCAACAAAGAGATTGTTCTCAGGCAACAAGACAGCTTCATAACCCCCCTTTCTCACAATGTTCTTTCTGTTCTCAGCAAAACGCCTGTCAATCTCAGCACCAATGGCTCCGCTTTTGATAAGTCCTTTATACAAAAAATTTATTTTCAATATGGAAGAAAAAGTTTGGAACGGATCGTGAAGCACATCACCGAGAAGGGCGCCTGCATGCGCTCCGGTGGCGTCAAGAAACGGAGCCTGCTTCCTGCCGAAGCTGTCAACAATCAGCTTGGGAGCCCTGCCACGGGATTCAATCCGCCTGTTAAAATTAAGAAAAATAACAAAACCTACAAGAAAAACAAGCCCCCCTACAAAGAAGGCAAGGAACATAAGCCCGCCAAGAAGGGGGCCTCCGACAACAGAATAATGATTAAACGCCCACCACGGCGTAACAAGCGACAAAACCAGCAGAACAAACATTATAACATTCTGATGCCTGAACATCCCGGCAGACTCAAGCCTCCCCCTTGCAACAACATCCCTGCCCTGCCCAACAGGAAGCACCCGAATCATAGGCTGGTTCTCATCATTGGGATTGGAAAAAGAAACAATATCAACCAAAGTCTCCTTTGGAAGAAGCTCAGCCAAAGCCATACCAAGCAGGCTCTTGCCAGTGCCTGGCTCGCCAATAAGAAGAACATGCCTCCTCTGCCTTGAAGCCTTCCTGACAATCCTCACAGCATCATCCTGGCCAATAACCTGCTCAATGATGCTTGACGGGACTTTCAAATCCTTAGTAGACTTAAACCCAAACTCAGACATAACACCAAAGTATGCGAGCAGATATATATACCTATCGGACACTGAACTTTTATGGTTCCAATACCGGAACGCAATCTTCTTTTTCTAATAGTGGTGCCCGAAGACAATCTTTTCAAGGTACAATTCTCTTTGGTTTATGTCATAAGAAAAGAGTATACGAAGTTTGCCTATCCATAAGCGGCAGCTTCCGGACAAATCATAGTGAAGATGCTTGTAATGCGCTGGGTCTTCAGCAACTTCCTCAATTTTGCTTTTTATCCTATCTTGCAGGTGTTTATCAAGCTTCTTAAAATCCTTTGAGAACTCCTTAGTTGGAAGAATATTATAAAGCATTCCAATCGTCAAACTCCCTCTTTTTTACCTGCTCTTTAGACTTTTTGTAAGAATCCATAAATCCCGTATCAGCCATCAACTCAAGAGATTCAACGACTGCATTAAACTCTTCTTTTAACTTTACGAGGTCAACAAGCGCCTCTTTGTTGATTGTTATAGCGGTTGGCATATGCTGCTTGAAGGTGAGCTACTATAAAAACGTATCGCTGGTGGAAGTCTAACCTCCCTGTATAAGATGTAATGACTTTTTACAGGTAAAACGCAAAAGCTAATGAGCAGCCGCTCAAGCCGCAAAAAGCTCTGCAAGGCGCTCCCTAACTATCTCAGAAAGCTCCTCTGCCCGCCCACTATGCATGGACTCTGCAATATCTGTTATATACGTAACAAGTCCACTGGTGTCAAACTTCTTATCAATCCTGCCAACCTTATTTGAAAAATAAATGCGGACAGGATTGTCTGAAACAGCATTGAGCAAGGTATAAGCCCCGGGAACCTTAGAGCATGCAATAGCATTCAAAACATCATTTGCTATGTGCCAAAGGTCAGAATCACCAGTCAGAATTGCAGCAGGCTTCTTAAGCACAGTTGCTATGTAAAGTGCAGTTGCAACAAGCTGCTCATCAGTGCGCAAATCCTCCCTGCGCTCAACCCACGCCTGATAACGCCTGCTAAAATCATTTTTTGAATCCTCAATATCAGACACTGCAATCACCATCATCTCCAACGCAAGGTAACCAATTGATTTTATATCCTGCTCTGAAGAATCGCTGCCTGCTTTGTTGATAAGCGCATGAGCTGCGCTTTTCCTAAGCCGCTGGACTAAACGATACAAAGAGTAAACATTCTGCTGGATTTTAGGAGTGCCACGTGAAGTGTGCGAGACCTCTTTATTCCTGCCTGCGATATCCTTGTTGTTATTAAGATGAACGAAAGCCCTGCCTATCGTATCTTCCCACGCTTTTATTTCCTCCACAACCTTGGGCGTGGTGTAAACATTCGGAAAGCGCAGAAACCGGCTGAATTCTGCCAGCCCTTTAAGCGTTTCACCAAACTCATTTAATTGAATGTCCGTATAGTTCACAGCACGCTCCACACGCTTTGTAAGCCCATCAGGCATAAACACATTCTCAGCGCTAGCGTCTGCAAGTATGATGCCATCAGATTCAAGAAGCTGCTCAATGGTAAATGCATCAGAATAACCAACCATGCCAAAAGGCAATACAGAGTCCTTTTTATTGTTTTCCGATTCACATAAAATAAAGCATCCTAAATGATGAGACTGGCAAACGAGAAACCGTGCAAAATAAGACAAGAATACAGCAAACCGAATCCCCTCGTTAATGACGTTTTACAAAATACCGAAAGATATCTTTAATGTGCCCAACTATTGCGGGTGCTGCCTGTTGCCTGTAAGCCCCGCTTTTTTTTAATTCTTCCACCATCCTAAGAGCATCTTTGTCTTTCGGATTTATACTAAGCACCATTCTAAAGTCATTCAAAGCTTCAGTGAGCAACCCCAACTGCCCTTTCACAATTCCCCTGTTGAAGTAAGCATTAGCATGTCTCGGGTTTATTGTTATGGATTGGGTGTAGTCTTTCACTGCTTCTTCCAGTCTGCCCAAAGCTTGTTTCGTAGTTCCCCTGTTGTAGTAAGCATTAGCATGTCTCGGGTTTATGCTTATTGCTTGGGTGTAGTCTTCTATTGCTTCTTCCAGTCTGCCCGAAGCTTTTTTCACAATTCCCCTGTTGCTGTAAGCTTCAGCAAGTCTCGGGTTTATGCTTATTGCTTGGGTGTAGTCTTCTATTGCTTCTTCCAGTCTGCCCTGCGCTTGTTTCGCAGTTCCCCTGTTGCTGTAAGCTTCAGCAAGTCTCGGGTTTATGCTTATTGCTTGGGTGTAGTCTTTCACTGCTTCTTCCAGTCTGCCCTGCGCTTGTTTCACACCTCCCCTGTTGCTGTAAGCTTCAGCAAGTCTCGGGTTTATGCTTATTGCTTGGGTGTAGTCTTTCACTGCTTCTTCCAGTCTGCCCGAAGCTTTTTTCACATTTCCCCTGCTGTTTAAAACGAGTGTTGTCAGGTTGATAGCAGGGCTTTCTGTGAAGCCGTCTATACTATGCTTAGTCCCATCAGAATTTGTGTTTTCTATGTCCAAGACTTTGTCGCCTGTTCTCAGTCTGCTGAAAACATGAGTAGAGTCAAACATTATTGAAGGGTTTAGCCTCTCTCTGAGGGCGAGGACTGTAAATAGAGAAGTCAACCCAACACAGTTCCCAACAGGACTACCCTGCGATAATTGCGCGTCAACAACCTCTGTAAGAAGAAAGTTACCATTATACCTGTTAGGATTGTCTTCCCAAAGGCAATCATGCAGAGCCTTTGCCACCTGCTCTGGAGGTGTTTCCCCTTCAGAAACCGTTCCTCGGACTGCGTATTTGTGAAAGCCCTCCTGAAGGACACCAATCTTTTTCTTGTAGCCATCAATAGCTTCTTTTGATTGTAATCCTGAAAGAATCAGCAGTGCTTCTTCAAGCTCAACAGCCTCTCCTTTTATGATGCTTTCAATAACCTTGTCTTCAAGCAATGATGCCATACTAAACCCCATTAAGTTGGACGCCCTTCAATGCAGCACAACTACCTCAAATATATAAACCTTTCTATTTTTGTTACTTTGGAGTAGTTGTTTTAAGCAAAAATTTGGGGGTGTAGGTTAGTTAACGAAAGGTAAAACTGCCCTCCAAATTCCATTTTTTGCTGGTTAAACCTGCTGCTGTCGGGAAGTTTTACAGTTGCTATTCTGCTTAATATTGTTGTTGATATGCCTCCTCAATTAAGACCATACTGCAAATTTTACAAATACGCCAAATCACATCCTCTCGGGAGCGTCAATAACAAGAAGCGCCAATCCGTTCCTGAGAACCTGCCGGACACCCGCTATCAGAAGCAAATGAGCAGCCTTCTGGGATGCGCCCTCTTCAAGAATCTTCCCGGAAGTGTCATAGAAATGATTAAAAGCCTGAGACAACTCAAGAAGATACCTCGCAACGGCAAGAGGCTTGTAGCCCGAGGCAGCAGCTTCTACAGTTTCAGGAAAACGTGAAAGCAGCATCACAATCCTCCTCTCAGGCCAGGACTTCAGCAGAGAGAAGTCTGCCGAAGAAGGAAGCTTTTTCCCATACTTTGCCAGGACAGAGCAGATTCTTGCATGAGCATACTGAATGTAAGGGCCTGTCTCGCCCTCAAAGCTGATGGACTCCTCAGGATGGAAAGTGAAATCCCTGAGAGGGTCATACTTCAAAATGAAAAACCGGACAGCACCAAGCCCAATCTGCACTGCACGCTTCTTAACCTCAGCTTCGGAAAGCTTATGGCGCTTCTTAACCTCACCCTCTGCAACACCCACCATCTCAGCAACAAGGTCATCAGCATCAACAACACGCCCCTCCCTGCTTTTCATCCTGCCTTCAGGAAGATACACCATCCCATGCGCAAGGTGGAAAAGCCCGCCGGTGTAAACTTTAAGCATCTCAAGAACTTTGAAAAGCTGCCTGAAGTGGAGCGCCTGCTCAGAGCCGACAACATAGATGGATTTGTCCATCTTAAAATCAGCATACTTAAGCCTGGCGAGATTAATATCCTGAGTGATATAAATTGAAGTGCCATCAGCCCTCAAAAGAATCTTGTCAGGCAATCCAAACTCCTTAAGCCCTGCAACAATATTACCCGTTTCATCCTTTTTCAGAATGCCCTTTTTGAAGGCGTCAAGAACAATCTGCCTGCCATCCTGATAATGCTCAGACTCATTATAAACCCTGTCAAACTTTATCCCGAATGTTTTATATGTCTCAGCAAAACCCCTCAAAGCCCACGTGTTAAGCTTCTTCCACAACCGGAGCGTTGCCTTATCACCCGCCTCCCACTTTTTAAGCATCTCCTGAACCTCCTGCTCAAGCTCAGGATGCTCCTTAACCTTCTCGCCATACAGCACATACAAGTCGCCAACAAAATGGTCAGGCTTCCTGTCAGGAACCTTTTTTTCACTGAAGCGCTCATAAGCAAGCATAGCCTTGCAGATGTGAACGCCCCTGTCATTATTCAGGTTAACCTGAAACACCCTGAAGCCTGCAAACGAAAGTATCCGGGAAAGACTCTGGCCGAGCAGCATATTCCTCACATGACCAAGATGCAATGGCTTATTCGTATTGGGAGAAGGATACTCAATAACAACCCTCAGCCCATTTGAAGGGCTGCTGCCAAACTTATCGCCAGACTCAAGAATTGAACCCAAAACATCTGCTGAAAGCTTCCTGAAGTCAACAAAGAAATTGAGATAAGGACCAACAGCAGAAACTCTGGAAACAACCCCCTTTGCAGGCACCTTGGCTGCAAGCTCAACAGCAATCTCCTGAGGAGCCTTTTTGAAAATTCCGGCAAGCGCAAAGCACGGAAAAGAATAATCACCATAATCCTCCCTTAATTCAGGACGCTCAATAAGCGGAAGAATGCCCTGTTTCGCGAATCCACTGCCCTCAAGAGCCTTAGCGAGAATATCTGCAATCTCATCCCTGTAATCGCCAGATGACATGCGATAAAGGCTTTTACACGCCTTTATTAAATTTTGCCATTATGATTCCTGCATCTGCCATCACTTCAGACAACCACAACTTCAACCTTCTCATGCCGCCATACTGCGCACACCAATGCCCAATAAGAAAATAAGACGGGAAACCAAAAAAGCCGACTGAAAGAATTCCGAAAAATCCGAAAAATATCCGGAATTCTGCCATTAGGCTGAAAAATTTTCAACTGCGGATGAAAAACTTCCGGATTTTCTGAAAAACTTCCGATTTTTACCCGGAAAGGCACATTAAAACCAGACACCATGATTCCTTAAAAAAATCTGAGGTGATAAAAAATGGGTTTAGCAACAATGGTGGTAAGAGGAGCGCTTGGGCTGGGAGCGGCAGGACTGATATGGAACACAATCGGAAGCCCGCTATATGAGCGGGTGAGAGGTGATAATGTGATTATGGAAAGCGGATACGTGAATCCAAAATCGCTTTCAATAGACAAGCAGAAGAACGCAGCGGGAAAAACAGAAACAATGCTGACATACAAAATCGGCGATGAAACAATTTCGCTCCCATGCACCAAAGGAGCGGTAGGGGGGGCTTTGTGCGGCACAGTTGAATACCTCTGGCAAAACATAGCTGAAGAGCAGAGAAAAACACTTGTGGAAAACGGATGGGAAATACTGGGTAATGAGGCAAAATACAGGCTCGTTACAAAAGACCTGCAGCAGCTCTATGGCGTAAATCGTGGAGGTGCAAAATGAACGAATTCCACGAGGTAATTGGCATGGTAAAAGGACTTAAAGATTTGACAGATGTCATGGGAGCTACGAAACAACACGCCACTGCAAATAATAACGGAAACGGAGGCAGAGGCAGAAAAAACGGCAGAAACGCTGTGAAGGATGGTAAAAACAAATACTCAGATGTTTATGACTATGATATCCATCCGGCAGCATCAAAATCAGGCCAGACGTCTGAATGCTACCTGAGCGCCATGCAGCACATGCATGAACTGACAAGGCTGCAGGGGCTTGTTGAACGCAGAAATGTCATAGACAAGGAAGCCATGCTTAGGATGTCAGAGGCGTTAGACACATTCATGTATAAAGTCACAGACCATAAGGTAACTCGCCCCATACGGTGGTTTATGGGAATCAAAGAGCCTGTTCCGAATCTTGAACAGCTGGTTGACAGTCAGATGAAGGAAATAGTGTTTATTGAACAAGCTGTGAGGGCGGCAGTTTTGCAATCGCAATCTGTTGTGGACAACCTTGTGCAATACGATACTGCCACAATGAGGGAATTTGACGATGCAAAATGCAAAATCCATGTGTATGAACGAAAAAGTGAAACTGTGCAAAAAGAGCTGGATCAAACATTAGCAGAATTTGAACACACAGAACTGCGTGATGAGAAATACACTCCACTTGTTATCAGGCAGAACAACCTGAAACGAGAGATGAAAGAATCCGACAACCACTTCTGGATGGAAATCCAAAGGTTTGAGGACACATCCAAGCAGGCAGCATACCTGCGCTCAAAAGAGGATGTTGCAAGGGAAGCACTACACCAGTTCCGCCTTGTCAGCGACTATGTTTCAAGATTCGTAACATTTGCCAAGCGGAGCGAGGATGCAGACGAGCTGGTGCCAAGAATGGTGGAAGCTGTAGGAATAGTCAGCAAGGCTTACCAGACGCTTGCAGCAATAGTATACAACAGGACAGTAGCGACAACACAATCCGTAGAGCAGCTTGTCGGAACAGTAAACGGCATTGACTACACAGTCCTGCCGAACGTGCAGAGCGAAGTTAACAAGCAGAAGCAGATGCTTGCA
>JACPBT010000070.1:11709-15682 GCA_016180145.1 Candidatus Woesearchaeota archaeon
TACCAGCAGGCAGTAGAGATGCTCAAAAGCAAACCCCCGAACACGCCACAGCAGGACGCACCTGCCCGGCAAGCCTGACAACGCAACAGGCGAAAATACTGCCCAAGCAGAAACAGAACGCAGGACACGCCCGGATAGCAAAAAATTTAAATATTGCTTTGCACTTATTGTAAATATGGCACAGAAAGTAAATATAACCCTTAGCATACCAAAAGAGTTGCATGAACAGATGAAAATCCATCCGGAAATCAAGTGGAGCGAAGCTGCAAGGCAGGGAATAAGGCAGCAACTGTCGCTTGTTGGAGGAGGGATTAAAGGAAAAGAACTGATTAAAATGCTTCCCAATGACACGAAAGCGGCATTGGAAAGGATATCCAAACTGCCTGCAAGCGACTGGAAAAAGTGGCACGAAAAAATGAAAGAGGGTGAGAAAAGACGACTCAAATACTTGACACAAACATCCTCATAGAAAAGGAATCGGGAACCACAACGATATTTAATGCGATTGAATATCCGCCTGCAGCGGACAGCTGTGAAATACTGTACCCAACCAACCAAGATTATGCGCTGGCTTATAAGCTTTCAATACATTTACGGGACATTGGCAAACCACAGCAGGCAGTGGATGTGCTGATTGCAGCAATGTGCATAAACAGGGAAATTGAGCTTGTAACAAAAGACTCTGACTATGAAAACATTAAGTCCGTTGAACCCGGCTTTAAGCTAAAACTGAAACGGCAGCTACTCTGAAAAAACCTTCGGCGAAAAAATAAAAACCCTCAGGTTAGAGCTGAGCCACTGCTCAGGCGCAAGCCCGGACTTCTCAACAGTCCTCTCAAGATAATCCCTCGCAGACAAGCCAAGCCTTACAGCAAACTCAGGAAGCTGCACTGCCCGGAAAGGACCGTATTTTATCAGAAGCCCGTGCCTCTTCGGATTTATCCTTTTCAAAAGGCCGTCACGGCGCTTAACCTTCAGCTCTTCAATCTTTTCTATAATGGCAACCTCAAACTTTGAATTATTAAATTCCTGCCTTGTCAGAGGCTGAAACCTTGAATCCATAAAAGCCGCACCCCTCGCAGCACGCCTTATGCCATCAGACAAGGGGCAAACACCCGGCATATACCCAAAACTACCCCTTAACTCGCCCTTTAAGTAGATGCTGACGAAAACACCAACCTCAACCGAAAGCCTGTCACGAACTTCTGACTTAAGCCGGTAATTCTCACCGGAAAAAGCAGCCATCACTGAGCTGCGGGCAATGGCAAGAAGCTCAGAGCCGACAGACTTTGATAAACGAAGCATTTCAATAACACTGACAGGACAGGTTTAAATGCTTTTCCACACTCAACCATGAAACAACACGAGTTTCAGCCCATACCAATCTCTCTGACATTTCCCTGAATCGCAAGAGTCACAGGTTCGTTATACATCTGATAAGAATCCATCCTGCGCACAAATGAAGATGGAGACGCGCTGCATAAAGGCAAAGGAAGCACACTACCCATTTTTAGCTGAACAGGTGCAACAATACCGCCTTGCTCATAGACAAAAACATCATTGCCAATATACCTAAGCTTAACCCTTACACCCTCAGATGTCTGAAAAACTTTAGGGCTGCCCGCCCGCTCAACAAAATAGACATCGCCTTTTTTACCCGAACTACAAAACTCACCCAACTCATCAGGTTCTATAACCTCATCTATAAGCCCTGAAATACCAAAAGCCTCTGCTGCGGGAGTAAAAACGGCAGTGGGAGTTGCAACAACAGACGGAAGAGAAGGTTTGGAATTACAAACCATTAAAAAAGAAAATCCTGCCAACGCCCAAACAACAAACCGCCCAGACTTATAAAGAGAAGAACAGGAGCGGGCTGTCATTTGACTTTTTTAAACTCCTTCTTCAGCTTTCCGGCAGCCTCTGCAAGCTTTGCAGCAGCATCAGCAAGAAGCTTTCTCGGCTTAACCTCGCCGTCAGTCTCAACAATCATCCTCGGAACAGGAACAAGAGGGTGCATTACAGAGTAAGTGGCAACCTTAACATGCTTATTCTCATAAAGCTCAACCTTCAAAGGATTGCAAAGAGTGTGATTAGAACCCTTAACCTCAAAGGTAACCCTCTTAGGCGTCTCCTCAAGAACATTCAGCTCCATTCCAAAAAAGCAGTAAGCGGTAATATAAAAGGCTTTCGCTGCGGCGGCTTATATATACATCCCAAGGATGTATGCTAAACCTTCACTGGAAAAATTTTAAATAGGCTGCCGATTTTTGCTTGTTATGGAGCTTTCTGCTATCAGGGATAAAATTCCTTCAAAGTTGTATGAGGCTGTTTCGGTTGCAGGTGTTAAGGAGCTTCGCCCGGCTCAGGAGAAAGCCATAAATGCAGGGCTTCTTGAGGGAAAGAACCTTCTCGTCTGCACTCCGACTGCATCCGGAAAGACTCTTGTTGCTGAGCTTGCTGCCTGTTCTGCCATTCTTTCAGGGCGGGGCAGGGCTGTTTATATTGTTCCTCTTAAGGCGCTTGCTTCTGAGAAGTATAAGTCTTTTAAGGCAAGGTATGGCACTCTTTTCAAAGTGGCGCTCTCTATCGGCGATTTGGATTCTTCTGACAGCTATCTTTCTGATTATGATTTGGTCGTCTGCACTGCTGAGAAACTGGATTCGCTGATGAGGCATGGGGCTGCGTGGCTGCGTTCTGTTAAAGTTGTAGTTGTTGATGAGATTCATCTTCTTAATGAGCCTAAGCGCGGACCTGTTCTTGAGGTTCTCATAACTCTTCTGCGCCAGCTTTTGAGCGGTGTTCAGGTTATCGGGCTTTCAGCTACCATTGGGAATGCTGAAGAGCTTGCCGGCTGGCTTGGTGCAAATCTTGTTGTTGATGACTGGCGTCCTGTTAAGCTTCACCACGGGATTTATTATGACGGCAGGATAGATTTTAGAAAATAGCTTAGTTAACCGAAGCATTCTGTATCAGTTTTATTCCGGTGATTATTCCCCATATCCATGCTGCGAGCATGAGCATGAAGCCTGCTGCTGCTATTGCAATGCCTGTCAGTGACAGGCTTGTCATCAGGCTGAGTGTTGGCACAACCATGGCTATCCCTCCGGATACTGTGACAATTAGCTGCGCAAGTCCTGTTTTCGTCTTTCCTCCCACAAGGCTCCCAACGCCCGGCAGCAGGAGAAGGTTTAGCAGAAGTGCTGTAATAGCAATTGTCATGGCTGGCTTTCTGCTTTTCACAGTTTCAGGCTGTTCATGGTTGTTTTTTGCCATTGTTGTTTATTTGAAATAGTCCCTCTTTTTGTAGATTATTGCCATAAAGATTATGGCAACAGAAATTGAGATAAGAATACTGATTATGATGCCTGCATACATGCCCTCTTTTACTCCGGGCAATGCTGTTGGAATCTGACTAAGTTGTTGTTCTATCTGTTTTGGTATGTGAATCATGCCCGATAGTCCGTTTAACAGGGAAAAGCCGTAATATGCCAGTCCGTATTTGGCTGTCCAGCGGTATCTGTTCCATAAGCCCATTAGAAAAATAATTACTGCAACCAAGCTTAATATGTAAAGCATGATTGCGCCTGCTCCGAAAATCTGGAATCCGAGAAGGGGGTAGCCTGTTTTAGCTATTGGAGACAGTCCAATCAGTGAAAATGGCAGGCTTATGAGTGTAAGCACGAATAGTATTTTTAATGAGGTTGGCAGCGGCTTCCATCCCTTTTCTTTAGCCATGATAAGTCCATTTGAGAAGTGTTTTATATAAATATTACTATTCCAGCCCGAGACCTTCAGTCACCATTGCCGGGTTGAACAGCTTCAGGTCATCGTAGTCCTGTCCGGTTCCGAGGAACAGTATTGGTTTTTTTGTTACATACCCCACTGATATTGCCGCCCCGCCTTTTTCGTCAACATCCGCTTTTGCCAGTATTATGCCGTCTATGCCTATTGTTTCGTTGAACTGCCTTGCCTG
>JACPBT010000071.1 GCA_016180145.1 Candidatus Woesearchaeota archaeon
GTTTATGTTCATTCCTTCTGGTGATTGTGTGAGTGTGTAGGTGTGTTTTTCTGTGGGTGTGATGGTTTTGTAGTCGTCGTCTTGGCTTTCTACGTTATAGGTGTATTCTGTTTCTTCGGTTGCGGTGGTGGTGGGTGTGCTGGTTATGGTTGGTTCGTCATTGACGTTTGCTACGTTGATGGTGTAGGTTTGTGTTGTTGTGCTGCCTTCGGTGTCTGTTACCATTATGATTATGTCGTGTGTTCCTTGGCTTTGTTGGTTGGTTGGTGTCCATGTTATCTCTCCTGTTATAGTGTCTATCGCCATTCCTGTCGGAGCTTCTGTTAATGAGAATGTGAGTTTGTCTCCTGTTTCTGTGGCAATGTCCGAGTCATTTGCTGTTGCAGTGTATGTGTATGCCTGTTCCTCTGTTGCCTGCCGCACTGGTTCTGATGTTATGTTTGGTGCCCTGTTTACGTTTAGCACCTGAATGTCAACATCCTTTTTGGCTGTTGCCTCATCATCTTTTACAGTAAGCTGGATTGTGTGCTTGCCGGTTGAGTCATAGTCGGGACTGAACTCAAAGACAGGGGTTGCTGCCGCCACGCTTCCGTCAACCTTCCATTCAACCATCAGCTCATCTTCATCAGCATCATTAAGCGCAGGGTAGAATGTTTTTGTTTCTCCTTCGTTCATTACAAGCCCTGACGGTTCAATCATGAGCATTTCTATTACCGGCGGCCTGTTTGTGTTCAGGACAGTTATGTTTATGCTTGTGGTTGTTGTTGTTTGTCCGTCGCTTACGCTGAACGAGACATTGTAACTGCCTGCCTGTTCAAAGTTTGGTGTCCAGTTGAATTTTCCTTCGTTGAATTCTATGCCTGCTGCGCTTGGAGGGTATTCTATCATCCAGCTTATTGAATCTTCCTTGTCAGGGTCATTTGCCTTTACTTCAAATGTGAGTGTTGAGTTCTCCTTAACTGTCATGTTTTCCGGGCTTTCAATTATCGGATTCCTGTTGAGGTTCAAAACCGTCACCTTCGCTTCATGCGTTGCCGTGAGACTGCCATCTGTTGCGTTCAGCTGCAAATAGTATTCGCCGGCATCCTCGTATCCTGTCTGCCATTCAAATTCGCCTGGTGCATTCTGCTCAAACCTGCTGTCATTTATGAAATACGCAACATTATCCCCGTCAGGGTCGCTTGCAATTATGGCTGTTTCAGCTTTTTCAGTTTCGTAGATTGTTTCTTGCGGGGATGCTGCAACTATTTCAGGAATCCTGTTTACGTTCAGGACTGTTATGTTGAACTGCGTTGAGTCTTCAAGAAGCCCGTCTGAGGCTGTGATGGACATCTCATAAATTCCTGCCTGCTCAAAGGTGGGTGTCCATTCAAGAGTTCCTGAAGCGCTGTCAAACTCAACGCCTTCCGCTCCTGATGGGTTTGAGAGTGTGAACGCAACAGTGTCTTCCTTGTCAGGCTCAAGCGCCTTTGCATTCACCGTAAGGCGCTCATTTTCATTTATGCTCTGGTTTTCTATGGTGTCAATTTGTGGCGCTCTGTTGACATTGAAAACAGTTATGGCAACTTCTGCACGCTCATAAAAGAAGCCGTCGGTGACTGTAACATTCACGACATACGTTCCGGCATCATCATAGGTTGTATCCCATTCAAACTGGTTTTGAGCTGCGGCGTTTGCCGCAAACCTTGTATCGTTTATGCTGAATTGCAGTGTGTCCTCCTTGTCAGGCTCTTCTGCATTTACAATTATGCTTGTTGTTTCGGTTTCGTTAACGCTTAAGTTTCCTTCAACGGATTTTATTGAAGGGGCCCTGTTTACATGAACAACAGTGATGTTGATTGCTTCATAGTCGTGCATTGGCGTTGCCGATATAAGCCCGTCAGAGACGTTGAAGATTGCTTCATAAATTCCGGACTGCTCAAATGTCGGCACCCAGCTAAACATTCCTGTTTCGTTGTCAAATGATGCGCCTTCCGGCAGCCCTGTTGCGTTGAGGAACAGTGTTGTGTCTTCATTGTCTGAGGCTGAAATGCTGAATTCAAGCTTTTCATTCTCATTTACTGTGTGGTTGCCTATTGGGGCAAGCGCAGGCGCTGTGTTGTAGTCAAGCACTTCAATGGTGTAGTATGCCCTTGCTTCTGCTATGCCGTCGCTTACTATTATTGTCAGGTTGTATGAGCCGCTTTCATTGTATGCCGGGCTGAACGTGAAGGTGTCTGTTTCGGATACAGGTGTCCCGTTCAGGAGCCATTTGAATGTCAGTGTATCGTTGTCAGGGTCGCTTGCAATTATGCTGAGCTTCTTTGTCTGCCCTTCTTTCATTTTTATTACAAGCCCTTCAATTCCTATGTCATCTTCCAGCACTGTTTTTTCCGGCAGCTCGTTCGGCTCTATAAGCAGCCACCATATTGTGTTAAGCACAAGAGTGTCCCTTGCATTCTGCTCTGTTATTCCGTTTATTGAGAATGCATACATTGCTGTTCTTCTGTGATTTCCCGGCTCGTTTTCTGTTATTGCAGCCCCTCCTTCAGGCCATTCGGCTGCCACGGTTGCGCTTGTCGGCTGCATGCTGTCCGGGTAGGGTGAGCCGTTTCCGTTTATCTCAAGCGTTTCCAACCCTTCAGTTATTGGCTCGGGCTTGAGCAGCAGTTGTGTGGCTTCAGAGACTATGAGGTCTGTTCCAAATGCTGTGCCGAAGACAGTTCCAAGAATTGCGTCTTCTGAATGTTCCATTCCTATGTCTGCGCCTTCAATGAGTGCTGGCCCCTTGTAGCTGTTTAATGCTGTGGTTATTTCATCTGGTGAGCCGCCGAAGTAGTTTCCCCTGCTCCATATGATAGCATCGTAGTTGTTAAGGTGTTCGGCAGGAATGCTTCCTTCAGCAGTTATGTCCCATTCGTCAATGCAGTATCCTCCTTTCTGTAGTATTCTTACGAACTCGTCTGCGCTGCTTGGCTGTTCTGTTGTGTAGTCTCCCAAGTTGTCGTTTACTAAAAGTATTTTCTTGCCTGAGCATAGGTAAGCTTTCTCAGATAGTTCATTGTTTGATGTGTTGTAGTCTGAGGCTGTTTCAGCTGTAATTTTTATGGTATGGACTCCCGGCGCAGCGTTTGCCGCAAGGTTTATTTTCTCTTCTTCTCCAGGCTCAAGCAGTAGGTTTGTGCTGTTTGCCGCATCACCGTCAACATAAAGCGTGACGGTTGTTTCAGCTGCTATGCCTCCCATGTTGGATACGGTTGCATTTGCGTTGACTGTGCCGTTATTCGCATGGCTGTTTATTCCCTCAATCTTTATGTCAGGCATGCCCGGTGCAACTGTAAGCGTGTAGTTCTGCCTGTTGTTTTCGTAGTTGTTCTCAGGCTTCTGTGTTATCGCTTTGACAACTGCGAGGCGGGTTCCTGTTTGTAATTGGATTGCAGCCGGAATTGTTAAGCCATCTTCTGTTGTTTCAGCGCTTGTATTGAACGCTTCATTGCCGTCAATAATTAAGTGTATATCTGCCTGTATTGGTTCTGTTGTTTTTGCAGTCAGCACAATCTCAAGCTGGTTATCCCCTTCAACAAGGTAGCCGTAGTTAAGTGACACTGCAATGTCCTCTTCTGCTTTTCCGAGCAGCAGCCATTCCAGTGATTTCCCTGCAAGCCACGCCTTCTTTTCAGGCTCAATTTCGTTTGCGTCAAATGCGAGGAATACGGATTTGGCTCCTGTGGCTATGTCTTCATAAGCCACTGCCGAGTGTCCGGCGTCAGCCCATCTGAAAATCCCTGTTCCGCCGTTTGCCGGGATTACTGAGTCAGGATGCCTTGGTGATTCATACTTTATGTGTTCAGGTGCAGTCATTGTGATATAGTGCGCTGCCGCTTCGCTCATGTTCATTGGTGGCAATGATTGCGCTGAAGAGCCGCTGTCATTTGTTATGCTGATGTCAAGCTCCTCCTTGAGCGTGCTGTGCGTTACGTTTTGCATGAAGTCGTCATTTCTGTGCCTGAATGCTATTCCCGTCCCTTCAATCAGCACTTTTCCTTTCCCTGCGTAGTTTAGCAGAAGTTCCTGGTATTCTTTTGGCACTTCTTTTGTCCTGCTTCCTGACGACCACACCACTGCATCAAATTCGTTTAGGTATTCGCCTGCCGGTGCCTCAGCCTTGTCCGTGTCAAAGGTGTATGTGCATTCTGCCTGTGAATTTTCCATAAAAACTGCTGCTGACGATTCAGGTATTGTATTGTTTATGACAAGCAGTTTTTTCCCGTCGCAGTCCGAAACTGAAACCTCCTGCAATGCGCTGTTGCAGTTTCCGTAAATGTCGCATGCTGATATTTCAAGCTGGTATGTTCCTGCTGCTGCTGTTTCAAAGAAGGTTGCATAGTCCTCTGTTGCAGATATGTTGCGTTCCGCACGGCTTCCTGATGCAGGCGCCTGCAGAATTATCGTCTTGTTTGCTATTCTGCTCTCGTCATTTGCGGCAACTTTGACTGTCAGCGGTTCAAGTCTCCGTAAATTATCTGCCGCTTTTACCTCGGTAATCACTGGTGCTTTGCTGTCGATTATTTCAAAGGCTGATTCTGCTTCAATCATTTGCCCTTCGTAGCTCACGTTGAGGTTAAGCCGGTAGCTTCCCGGCTGTAATGATAGGATGTCCAAATCATTGCTTAACAATGCTGTTTCTCCCGGCATTATTTGTGTTCCGTTAATCTTTTCAGAATATGCAACTGAGTTATCATTTATTACGGATATTGTGAATTCCGCAAATGCTTTTACCTCTCCGTTGTTGCTGAGTGAGAATGAAACGGGTATTGTTGGCGTTTTGTATTCTGCGCTTTTCTGCACGTCAAGAGATTCCAGTTTGAGTATTGGCGGCATGAGCATCGTGAATGGCTTGCTTTCAAATTCTTCGCGGTTTCCGTAGGATACAGTAGCCGCTGCTGTATAATTGCCGCCGTCAATTTCAACTTTGTTTGAGTCTGACAGGGTTGCTGTGCCTCCTGCAGGTATTGTTTTTTCTTCAGATTCCATTACGATGCGTGTGTTTTCCCTTTCGTCAATGAGTGACACGATGGCGATTGCCTCATAAGGCACAGGGCCTGTGTTGCGGAAATCAATTGAGTATGAGAGGTTTGTCCCTTTCACAGCAGTTTCCGGCAGGTTTATTGCAGATATTTCGCCCCATTTTGGCAGGCTTATCACAAGCGTTTCTGAGCGGTTTGCAATGAGTGTTCCATCTGTTTTCTTTATTGATATTATGGCGTCGTAAGTTCCGTATTTTTCAGTCGTCCATTGTGATGTGAACTGCGCTTTCATTCCTGTTGGCAGTGTTAATGAGCCGTCAACATCCCTGAATACAGTCAATCCAAACGAGTCATTTATTGTGAATTCTGCGAGGACATCTATTGCCTTGTCCTGTGTGTTTACGAAAACCGCGCTGAAGTCAACCGGCATGCCTTGCACTATTTCCTTGGGCTGTATTGTGGTGATTACGTCTGTTATCATTATTTCCTTTTCAAGTGCGGATGCATGCCCTTCATTGTCTGTTGCTGTTATTTTTATCCTGCCCTTTGTCGCAGAGGAAACCGCAGGCATTTTCAGCAGTCCTTTCCAGCGCTGTGCCGAAAGCCTTTCAAGTCCTGACGCAATTGTGGGGAATGAGCCGTCTGATGAAATCGCCTCGGCAGAAACCTTCACAACATCGCCGTTATCAGTAACCTCCACCTCAACAGGAATCTCCTCGCCGGAAAACACTTCTGTGCTGAAGTCCGCTTTTGAGAATGATGGCGCTGTTGATTCAAATATGTCTATGCTGAACATTATTGATTTTGACTTAAGGTTTGGTGCGTCAGTTGTCATCTCAATTTTTCCGTCATGGTGTCCTGTTCCGGCTTCTGTCCCTGTTATTCGGTAGGAGAATGACTTGTTTGTTGCCGGCTCAAGCTGGAAGCTTTCTGAAGGCAGTCCTTCAATTTTTATCCATGCGTCATGCGTGACTGAAACCTGCATCTTGTCGCTTCCGAAGTTGTATATTGTGATATTTTCAAGTATGGTCTCGCCTGCAAGTATGCTGCCTGAAACGCTATCCTTTGCGATTATCGCTGCATTTGCATTTAATGCAGCGCTGAGGTTGATTACGCCGTAGCCGTAAGATGTATCTTTCCCTTCAGTTCCGAAGTCTGCAGCAGTATTTTCCAGAACCATCCTTATTTGCTGTGGCGTGAATTTGTTGTTTTTTGAAAGCAGCAGGGCAGCAGCTCCTGCCACGTGTGGTGTTGCCATTGATGTTCCCTGGTATGCGCTGTATCCTCCCGGCACAGAGGACTTTATTCCTACGCCCGGTGCAGTGACATCAGGCTTTATTCCTACGCCATCCACCACTCCACCGCCGGAGAAGCATGCTGCTTCATTGCCTTTGTCAACAGCCCCTACACTGAATGCCCATGGGCTGTTGCCTGGCGTTGTCACTCCCTTGTATCCGCCGCATGAGTTGCATGCTCCGCAGTTGCCTGATGCAACAATCACAAGAACCCCTTCAGCAACAGCATCTTTTATTGCCATGCTCATTGGGTCAAATGGTTCATTGTATTTTCCTCCGAGGCTCATGCTTATTATGTCTGCGCCGTCATCTGTTGCCGGGTTGCCGTCAGGGTCAACGGCCCAGTTTATTCCCGCAACTATGCCTGCTGTGCTTCCGCTCCCTGCATCGTTGAGGACTTTTCCGTTCATTAGCAGTGCGTTTGGCGCTACTCCGTCATAGCTGCCTCCCTTTGTTTTTGTTCCTGCTGCTGTTCCTGCAACATGCGTTCCGTGGCCATTAAAGTCTGTGGTGTGGTCTTCTCCTGTGAACGCTTTTTCCGCAACTATCTTTCCTGTAAGCATTGGGTGGCTGCTGTCAATTCCTGTGTCTAAAATGGCAATTTTAACGCCTTCCCCCTTAAATCCTGCATCCCAGAACGCCTGTGCGGTTATCTGAGGCACGCTTTCGTCAAGGGCTGCATGCACTTCCCTGTTCTCAAACACCCCTGTCACATCCCCGTTTCTTGTAAGCTCAATAAGTTCAGATGGCTTTATCTTTGCCACTACTATGTTTCCTATCGGATAAGCTCCTTCAATCTTTGCGCCAAGAGTTTCCAGTTGCTGCGCTTCTGTGTTTATTGCAGTTGTTGCTGCTGCAATGCCTGGGCTGGAAGGCTCGTCCCTTATGTTTTTGTTGAGTGTTATTATTACTTCTATTTCTTCTTCTCCTTTCTTTTCAAGCAGTTTTTTCTCCACTATTTCTGGTCGTTGCCCGACCTTTTCAAATTCAATTGCAGGCACTGTCGCAGGCTGCTTGTTGGAAGGCGTAATGGCTGGCGTTGCCGGTTGCAGGCTGCCGTAAGATGCATCACTACCCAGGTCTCCCTTGCCACTACTCACATCCCCATTGCCGTCACCCCCTCCTCCGCTGCCTCCTCCACTCTCGCCTCCACCCCCTCCTGTTTTCCTTGCTGTAGTTGCAGGTATTTTGCTTTCCTTTGCTTCTGCCACATGAACAAGCGCTGCTGCCGCAGGGGGCTGGGTTACGCTGCGGGTATCCTCCATTTCTTCAGGCAGATTTCCGTAATTGGAAGATTCAAGCGTTGCTTCACCCGCTTCTGTAAATTTTTCCTCAGTATGAGCAGGGAAAAACGATGCTGCGAACAGCACTGCCAGTATTGCAAAGCACGCACTCAACGCAATGTTCACAGCCTTGTAATGTTTCCAATTCATCTTTAAACACTCACCTTATTCCAATTTCTTTTGCGCGCTCCTCAGCGGTGCCTTCTTCAATTGTCACGCCTCTTTTTCGGATTTCCTTTGCAAGGTAAAAGCGCAAGGATACAAAGTTTCGGTCGCCCGGGAAAACCTTTTTCAAAACAGTGGCACTGCCTTTTTTCCCAATGCTGACTTTGTTGCAGTATCTGTTCAGCAGCTTTATCAATTCCTTGAGAGGCAAAACCCTTTTTATCTCATCAATTTTTTTAAGGGTGGCGGGATTGTTGATGAAAACTTTGTAAAGTGAAGTTGCGTCATAGCCCTCTTTATCTTTTAGTGGTTCCAGGCAGAGAAGGTAAGGATTTCTGTAATGTTCTACACCGCACCAGGCAGGTCCGTATTCATAAACGCCTATTCCACCACCTGCTACGGCAAAAACAGGGTCTAATTCCGCACATGCATCAAAGCAGAATTTTAAAAAGTCGTCTTCAATTTTTTCATTGGGTGTTGCCACGCCACCCAATCCGTAAACAACACAGTTTGGTAATTGTTCATAAGCATCCGTGTGAAAATAATATGTCATGCTGTGCATGGCAATTTCATACCGTTTATCGCCATACATTTTCACGCTGCCGCCTTTTTTTTGGGCTATGTTTAAAAAGTGTTTGAAGTAATCTTTTGCTGATTTCTTTTCAACTACAAAATAAAATTTTGACGGATTTCCCATTTCAATCACTCACCTGCTTTGTTTTTTTTGGTGTCCTTCCAGTCCGGCATATTCCTCATTTGCATCTCCTCTTTTCAGCTATTCTTATGTTAAATCCCAGATTTTTCATTTCACCCGCCAAAATCGCAACACCTTCATCAAGGTTTTTTGCATAAAATTCCCTCGCAAGAATGTTCGGTTTTTCAGCATTAGACATAAATTTAACATTCCCTGAGCTATTTATTAAAACATGGAAATCTGTAAGCGCAGGGCTTTTTCCGTTTTTTTCAGCATAATCCAGTGAATAATCCCAGCTTTCATAACCCTCCTTGAATGAGTAAATGTGGCTTCTTATTTCACAGAATACTGTAACTGCATCGTTAAGCCTGTATTTGAATAAGCAGTTTAATTTGTCGTAATTGCCGCATATCCTGAACATTATCGGGATGTCTCTATCGCAGAGAAAAGTCTGCGAATTGATAAAAAAATGGTTGTATTCAATGTCATAGCAAACAGTTCCTTTTATCAACAGGATAATGTTTTTTGAAATCAGCTTTTTTAACAGGTTCAAAAAGTCTTTTTTATTTTTCACCATAAACTTTCTTTTAATAAATAGCTCAGAGAGTTCTCCTCTCTCAGGCCTTCTTATAAGGAGAGCCATTTTCTCTTCAGGGTCAGGAAGTGTTTTGGGGTCTATGATTTTAACAGCATATTTCTGCTTAATTTTTTCAAATACGGATTTATGACCAAAGCCGCTCTTTGAGTTGGGCAGAATATAGAGCTTATCGTAAGATTCATGATTGCAGCAGGAAAATTTGCCATGCTTGCCACGTTTTTCTTTTAATGATGTCATTTTTAACCACCAGTCATTTCTTTGCCCTTCGCTATGTCTTCAGCCAGCGTTTCGCTCCTGTAGAACGGATTGTTCTCAAAACTGTCTTTGAGAACCTTTCCTACTCCATCAACTTTGACTGCTCCGAGGATATCCTCACCATCTATTTTCTCTATGAATGCAACCTCTGATTCTTTTGAAATTACGTCTGCGTGTAAATCATAGTGCGACTGAAGTATCTCGCCTTTATCAAGCTGTTTTTGAATTGTTTTCTCCACATCCAAAGCATTCCTTGCCCTTGGGTTTATTATGAACACATAGCCTTTTTTGCCGTAGTCATTGGCTGCAAGACTCGGTATTTTTGAAGTTGAAATAAAGATGTTGGGGCTTCCTTCAACATGAGCGAGCGATAGTTTTGCATATTGCAACCTTTCCTTTTCAGGAAGATTTTTGATAAAATCCAGGTTCTTTCTTGCGAGATTTACATCCGCATTTCCTATTTTTATCGCACCCCAATCAAGAACTTCCTTGCCATCAGCTATTTTGACAGGAAACTCAGCTGGTTGTCGCCCCCTAAATACAAACGCCTGCCCTGGCTCATATAATGTGTGAGTGTATTTCCTAATTATGTCATCAGAGTATCTGCCAAGGTTTTTGAGAACTCTTTCCAGCATATCGTCAGGCATCCCAAGCTTCTTCAGGTCGTCAACATAGGCAGAGAGTAACTTTGCACCTTTCGTCATATCATCATCAAGAATCAGCCTTGCGGCTTTTCCAAAATCGTCAGCAGTTTCGGGGAACTCGTCATAGGCAAAATTAACCCCTTCTTTTCCGGCATGTTCACTGAAAGATTGCAACTCGCCTGCCAGTTTGCCTGCCTCGCCTTTAGGCACAAGCAGCAAAACTTCCGGTTTCTGTCCTGTCAAATCCTCAACGGTATGAACCTTGCTTTTAAAGAAATCTACAGGCTCTATGCTCCCCCTGATGTTATCCGCAATTGCGGCTTTGCTTTCAATCACCGTTGGTTTTCCGTTAACAAACAGTAATCCGTCAATTTCGCCAATCGTACTTCCTCTAGAACCTTTTGCTGTTTTCTCAAATATGATGATGCCTTTTCCCGTGTCAGTGTATTCTACGATATACTTTCCTGAATCTTTGAAGCGCTCAACTACAGCATTGGGAAGTCCCTTTTCAATTATAACCTCGTTTCCCTCCTTTTCCAGAGCCAGTTTTGCAGCAGTAACATACTCATCCCCGGCTTTTTCACCAAGGATGCCTTGGATTGTTTGAATACTGTTTAGTTTGCCAATAGGAATGTCAGCAGCTGTTGTCTTAAAAACCACAGCGTTGACTTTCTCAGTTATAATCTTCCATGTGTCAGGATTTCTTGCAACCTTGTTGACTATAAGGCCGACTGCATTGTCAAAAATCTTTAGGGAGTTGTCAACAACCTTGAACGTATATACTGCCCCTTTCTTCGCATAGTGAACAACTTTGATATAAACCTCGTTGCCCTTCACTGCTCTGAAAACTTTATAGCTGCCTTCAAATGCGTCATCAATGAACGGAACAAACGTTATTAATTTCTTTGCCCCCTTTCCGCCAAGCTTAACACCAAGCTTTCCGACTGTTTTAAACGCATTTTCTACAGGGACAAAGTTAAGCATAATCATGCCCGTCTCAAATACGCATTCATCTGCCTGATTCTGGTTTTTTGACAGCACCTTATCAACACAATCATTGAATGCATCAGCGTCTTTTTCTGAGATTGAGTCACATTTGTAATTGTCCCAGACGCTTTTTTCAGGGTCCCAATCTTCAGCTTTCTTGGCGCACTGCCAGTAATCGTAGGCATCCCACAAAAATCCGCCGACAACAATCGCGCCATAAATTGCCACTACAACAACAGGCACAATCTGCTCATTAACGTCATATTCATTAAGAACGAAAACTTCTTTGCCATCTTCAATGGCAGCAAACGCAGCCGGGCCTTCTCCTTTAACCAGCAGGAAAGTCTTCTGCTCACGGCTTTTTTTCAGAATGATATCTGTCCCGCCGTTATAGTGCTTATCTGCGCCGTTTTCAAATGTTTTGAGGGCAACATCCAGTCTGTGCGTTCCGACAGCAAGGTTTTCAACATCAATAGCACCATATTGGTTGGTCAGCCCTACGGCAGCATTATCGATTGATACGTTAACATTAGCGATAGGGTAACCACGCTCATAACCCGCAGGCACAGCTTTCAGCAATATGCGGAGTTTGCTTTTTTCATTTTTAACGCCGCAATTGCAGTTTATTGCAACGAAATTATTGTCTTTTACAAGGATTTTTTTACCCCCGCAATACGCATCCCCGACCTTTGCTGCCGGGCATTTCAGGGCTACTGTTGCTGTTGTTCCTTTTTCTGCATCAACTATTCTTCCTCCTTTAGCGGCGTGCTGTCCATGTTTTTGGCGTTGACTGAGATTTTTCCAGACTTGTCTTCCACCACCACTTTGTGCTTTGTCATTCCCGGGAGGAAGCCCTGTTTGTATGCTGAGAGGAAGAATGCCTGCAATCCTGTCCGCGAGGCATCTGAGCCGTAAGATATTGAGCCGCTGTCAAGGTTGAATATTTTGTTTGCTCCGAGGAATGGGTCGTAGATTGTGAGCAGAACATTCTTGACAAGGCTGCCTTCTGCGTTTTTCACGTCAGCGTTTAGTTTTACTTTTGCGTTCTTTTGGTATTTGTATGAGTCGCTTTCTGTCAGCACGTCCAGCCCCGGTATTATTCCGGGGCATTTGCACACAAAGCCAAGTGAGTTTACATCTCCGTCATATGAGATTGTGCTTGTTTTCTCAGCGCAGAAATTGTCATTAGGGCATGTTGCTTTGATTGTATGCGTCTTTCCGCAGCCGTTGTCTGCTATTGTTATGTCTCTTTTTCCATCTGCTGTTGTTGTTCCTTCAGGGCTTCCGTCAAGGTATATTTTCAGTCCCTGAAGGTTGTTGCCGTATTTGTCTGTGGTTTTGGTTTCTATTTTTCCGTCACAGAAGTCTGTTGGCGGCGGCGCGCCTGGCGCTGGCGGCGGTGTTGGTATTTTTGGGTATGCTTCATTGCTTGCTGCGTGGCTTTGTCCGCCGCACTGCCCGGTTACTGTTGCTTTTGATGTGTAGCTTCCCGGCTGCCAGCCTCCTGAAGGGACTCCGTATTGCACCCACCATTTTGTCCACCAGCCCGGTTTTAGGGTGCCGCTGTTTGATGCGCTTGCAACTACTGAGCCTGATGGTCCAAATAGGTCAAAGTTGATGTCATAGTTATAGTCCTTGTAGGCTGCGTCATATTTGCTTTCAAACTTGTGCCATGTTTTTATGTTGTTGAATACCTCTCCGTCTTTTTCAACCCATGCCTCAAGCGGTTGTATGTCGCATTTTTTGGGAGGTATGCAGCCGCTTATTGTGAAGCCTTTTGAGTATTTGAATTTCCCGTCAATATAAACTTTAACTTCCCAGCTGCCGCACTTGTTGGCTGGTGTGTTGTCTTTTATGTATATTCCGCTCCAGAGTTTGTACCCGTCCCATTTTTTGTCTGTTCCCGGGTTTTGTGTATCGTAAGTGGACGTGGTGTATAAGCTGCCGTCAGGCGCATACCATTTGTATTCAATGTGAAGCGGGTCTGCGACATTTTCAAGCCTGAACCATGTGTATGCTGCATCATCTGTTGCTGAGAAGCTTGTTGTTTCTGTGACAGGGTTGCCGTCCCCATCTATGCCTTTGGCCATTTTTGATTCTTTGTAATCATAGCTTACTACAAAATTAGCGTCTATCAGCTTGCCGGTGCCGTCAAGGTAGAATTTTGCATTCCAGTTTCCCGGGTTGGATGCGGGGTCGCGGTCTTTTATGTATATGCCGCAGGCATGCTTTACCGACGACCAATAGTAGCCGGGGTCAGGCTCTTTTATGCTTCCTTTGCAGCCTGTATAAAAAGTGCCGCTTGGGTAATACCATTCCCATTTCCAGCTGTTTGCTTCGTATACGTCAACGAACTGTATCCAAAGCCACGATGTGCCATCATTTTTTGAGAAATAGCGTGTTATGCGGCTCGGTTCGTTTTTATCACTAACTTCCTTTGCAAACTTCCAGTCGCTGAGTGATATTTGTGGTGTGATTTCTTCGCCAGTTTGTGCCGGCGGCTTGTCTTTAATTGGTGCCATTGCCGCTATTGTGAATGTAGTTGGTGAGTTGTCTGAAGCGTTTTGGGAGAAAATGACAAGGGTTGTGTTTTCTTCGTCATTTATCGCATTTTCAGGCATTATGCTTTGTAGTGGTTCTGCCGCATCAGTCAGTTCGCCTTCCTTTCCTGAGGCAAAGCTGCCTGTTTCAGCCGCTTCTTCATCAGCAGGAGTTTCCGTAGCTTCTGCCGAAGGGCTTTGTTCCTGTGATGCCTTAACCTTGCCAAAATCTCCTATTATTGAGGCAGAATATGCCGGCTGTGCAAGAAGCAGTAGCATTGCAAATATGGCAAATGCGGCTTTGATACTGGTCAGCGTTCTGGTTTGTTTGGTTTTTGTGTTTGTCGTGCAACTCCCCCCTTGTTGCCTGCTATGAATATAAGCCCCAACTGCAAAATCTGGTTGAATAAGCTGCCAGTCCTTTTAAACTTATCTTTATAGTTCATATGTTTTATATTTTATTGCCTGTGCGGTTGAGGTGTTTGGGCGGTGTTACGCTGACTGGAGCTTTGCTTGTTCTTGAGGCTGTGGAGTGGTTGAAACCGAAAGATATATAAACTTAACTTTACACACATAAACTAAAATGGAGATGTATAAACTAAACTGGACAATACTTCAGGCAGGGGTTTTTTCGCTGTTGTGTCTGAGGGCAGGGGAAAAGCTGAGTCAGCGTGAGATATCAAAAATATTGAATGTTTCCCCCACTGCTGTTGCCAATTCTGTGAGGAAACTGAAAGACGCTAAGTTTGTTAAAGTTGAGAAGACAAAGACCATTAATTTTGTTTCTTTTAACAGGGATGAACCGAAAGCCATTTGGCTTAAAAGGGTTGAAAATCTGAAAAGCATATGCCTTTCAGGATTGTCTGACTATTTTGAAAAGGAATTGGCTGGCGGCACCGTAGTCCTGTTTGGAAGCTATTCAATAGGTGAAGATACAAATGCGTCTGACATAGATATCGCAGTTGTAGAGAGAAAAGATAAGCTGCTTCACCTTGAGGAATATGAGCGAATCCTGAACAGGAAGATTAATGTCAATTTTTATAATTCGTGGAAGGAGATACATAAGCACTTAAAAAATAATATCTTAAACGGTATTTTATTGCAAGGGAGTGTTGAGTTATGAGAGCCTTAAGGAATTTTGAGGAGTATGTGCGGGATGGTGTTGTTAGGCGGGTAACGATAAACAGTGAGCGGGCTGAAAGTTTAGTTGTTGAGTCAGCAAGAAAAATGCTCTCCTTGAAGGAACGGCTGGAAAAATTGGGCATAAAGAATGAAAATGCCAATGATTACGTTGAATATTGTTATGATATTTTGATGCATTTGGTAAGGGCAAAGTTGTGTCTGGATGGTTATTCTGCAAACGGGCAGGGGGCGCATGAAGCAGAGGTTTCTTATTTGAGGATGCTGGCGTTTGCTGAAAGGGAGGTTCAGTTTGCAGACCAGATGAGGTATTTTAGGAATGGGATACTTTATTACGGGACTTCTCTTGATGCAGAATATGCAGAAAAAGTTACAGAGTTCACAAAAAGAGCCTTTTCTAAGCTGAAAGGCATGATTAAACAGGGCTGAGGCTTTGCTTGTTCTTGAGGCGATGGCGTTGTTTTAGTTTTCATAGAATTCAACAGCAGCCTTTGCTTTTTTCTTTATTTCTTCGTCAAATGTTGC
>JACPBT010000072.1 GCA_016180145.1 Candidatus Woesearchaeota archaeon
AGCTAATAATCTTATGACAAGAGAACAGCTAAAGAAAAAACTGCCTACAAAAATAATGCACCAAACACTGAATGTAATTTTAAGATACTTGGATGACAGTGGGAAAATTTTAGATGGAAGAAAGGGAATTTTATGGATATACAATCCAAGCCCAAAACTGGATAAAGCGATAAAAGATGGAGTTGAACTATAATGTTCAAGGGAAAGCCTACAAAAGTAATTATTACAGGAGAGGCCAAAGAAGAGTTTGGTGATTTAAACAAAGTTGTAGGAGAAGAAATAGCCAAGGGAATCGCAAGGATTTTAAGCAGTACAGTTATGGAAACACAAGTAGTCACAATGCCAAAAAGAGAATACGAGCAACTGAAGCAGCAATCTGAAGTAGACCATGAATTACTTACCAAGCTGGTCAGGGGCTTAGAAGACATTAAAGCAGGCAGGGTTAAGCCCTGGAGAAAGCATGATTAGGAATGTAATATGCACTGCTTCTGCAAAAACTTTTTAAATTTCAAGATTATACAGGAGTTATGCGCGAGCTTTACATACTGCCATTTGACCACCGCGGCAGCTTCATGCAGATAATAAAAGCAGCATCACCCCCTTCTGAAGCAGACATAGCAAAGGCGCGCGAATACAAAAAAATAATTTACGACGCATTCAGCAAATCAGTAATCGGCGGAGTGCCAAAAGACAAGGCAGGAATCCTTGTAGATGAATGGCTTGGGAGAGAAATACTCATAGACGCAAAGCGGCAGGGCTTCATAACATGCACGCCACTTGAAAAATCAGGGCAGGATGAGTTTGAATTTGACAGGGAAGACTGGAAGGAACAGCTGAAAGAGCTTGGGCCGAACTACGCAAAAGTGCTTGTAAGATACAACCCTGAAGGAGATGAAGAAATAAACCTGAAACAGATGGAAAAGCTTGCAGAGCTGAGCAGCTACCTTGAAACACAGCCATACAGATTCCTGTTTGAGCTTTTAGTGCCGGCAACAAAGGAGCAGCTTTCAGCTGTAGGAACAAACGAGGCATATGAGAAAGACACGAGGCCCGGGCTTACCGCTGAAGCGCTGAGGCAGCTGCAGGAATCCGGAATAAACCCGGACATCTGGAAGCTTGAAGGCGTTGACACAGACGAATCAATGCAAATGATTTCAGAACAGGTAAAAACAGGCAATCCTGAAGCGGGCATAATAATACTTGGCAGAGGAGAGTCAGCAGAAAAAGCAGAACACTGGCTGAGGATAGGCGCAAAGGCAGACAACGCAATAGGATTTGCAGTAGGAAGGACAGTATTCAAGGAAGCGCTTGAGCAGCACGCAGCAGGAAAAACAACAAGAGAGCAGGCAGTAAACAAAATATCACAAAACTACTCATTCTTTGTAGATGTGTGGAAAAAAGTCAAGTCGGAGAGTTAACTTTCACTTTATGTGATGATGCGCTTCTATGAATCTTATAGTCTGTGTTTTAGACCTCATCACTATGGAATGCGTTTTTATGCCATGATGGCTTGCTGAAACCCCTTTAAGTATTGGACCATCAATAATGCCTGTAGCGACAAACTGAAGTTCGCTGCCCTTTGCCAAGTCCTCAATCTCAAGAAGCACGTCAGGATTAACGCCCATTGACTTGGCACGCAGCCTCTCACCATCATCCTTCGGAGCAAGACGCCCCTGAAAAAAACCGCCAAGGCACTTCACAGCAACAGCACCCAAAACGCCCTCAGGCGCAGCGCCAATGCCAAGAAGCATATCAACACCTGAATCAGGAAGGCACGGGGCAATAGCACCGGCAACATCCCCATCACCAATAAGGCGAACTCTCGCTCCGCACTCCCGCAAATCCTTAATCAGCTGCTCATGGCGCGGCCTATCCATAACCATCACGGTAACTTCTGAAACAGGCTTCTCAAGAGCCTTTGCAACTGCCTCAACATTCTCCTTAACGCTTTTGTCAAGATGCACTTTCCCTGCGGCTTTTTTCCCCACTGAAATCTTATTCATATACATATCAGGAGCGTGAAGCAAAGTTCCTTTAGGACCTGCAGCAAAAACAGAAATGGCATTAGGATAGCCAAAAGCAACAGAATTCGTGCACTCCAAAGGGTCAACAGCAATGTCAATCTCAGGGCCTTTGCCGCATCAACATAATTAAAGCGGGAACGCATAGCCTCAGTCGCAGCCCGGTCAGCAGCCTTCTTATCACCCTTCCCAATCCACTCAGAAGCAGCAATGGCAGCAGCCTCAGTAACCCTTACAAATTCCAAAGCAAGATTGCGCTCCACGCTTTACAGATTATAACTGCTTATTATAAATTTTTTCCACAACTGCAAAATGCTTTTATACAACAAAGGAACAGCGCTTTTATGACTGAAAAACGCTACGTATGCAAAGGAACCTGCAAAGGCTCTGTTTCAGAAGCAGAGTTCAATTCAGGAAAAAACAAGTGCGCAACAAAGAACTGTAACCGCTTCGGCAAGCCTTTGGTTAAGAAGTAACTATAGGACGTTGGCAAACGATTGTAGCCTATGATTGGCACTCTAATAATCACATTGAGCCTAATACCAATAAGCCTGTAACCATGGAAAACTCCACTGCTCACTTAACCTGACATATTTGCGGCTGGCTTATGCCAAAATCAAGCCTTCTTTTCTCATTCTTTTGAGTGCATTATCAACGTAAAATTCAATTTTTTTAATAACGTGCATGTGACACCTTATAACCCCCTCGTAATCTCTGGGATCTGTTTTTCTACAAAGCCGATAGATAAACGCCCTCGCTTCGTATGGCATATCCCGAAAAATAAAAAACAGAGGAACGCTACCAATCAAGCTAGCCGGGCTGGCAACCTCTTCATACAGAAATCCTGCGTATTGCGGAAGCGTGAACACCCTCCCCTCCAAATCCGGCGCCTTCTCCAAAACATTATCGACCTGCTTCCTTTCCATGCAAAGTATTAAATCCTGCAACTTAAGCAACTCTTCTGTCACTATACTATTCTGATGCATTGACGGCACATACCCCAGCCTTTTCATAGCTTCTCTTATTTCATTAGTCATTCCGAGATAAGTCACATTAAGAAAATGATTATAATCCGGATTGGTCAAGCCAGCGGAACTCACATTCAAAGAAGCATCAGCTGCCATGATTCTGGTTATCTGTTCAGCTACAGGGCTCCTGTCAAGGTTATATCTGCAAACATAAAGCAGGCTTGCCATAGCAATGCCATAAGAAAAGTGACTTTTAAACCTATGCAAAAGCTGCCAGTGGCGTTACTGCTTTGTATTTAGCAGAGGCTCATACCCTTTTTCTTCAAGCTTTTTCACAAGCTCATGCCCGCCTTCCATAGCAATTTTCCCGTCGGCCATCACAACGACTCTGTCCGGGGTGATGTAATTAAGGAACCTCTGATAGTGCGTAATAAGAAGTATTCCCATATTTTTCGTTTTAACTTTTTTAATCCCCTCCGCAACAATCTTAAGCGATGTTATGTCAAGCCCGGAGTCTGTCTCATCCAGCATAGCCAGTTCAGGCTTCAGCATGGCAAGCTGAAGAATCTCAGCACGCTTCTTCTCACCGCCTGAAAAGCCCTCATTAAGGTAACGCGATGCAAAATTCTCATCAATCTTAAGCATCCGCATATTATCCTTCAGGAGATTCATAAAATCCTTAACAGCAATCCTTGAGGCGCTGTGCGCATTAAGGGCAGACCTGAGAAAATTTGCAAGGCTGACACCGCTTATCTCCTGAGGATACTGGAAGGAAAGGAAAAGCCCCTTCCTTGAGCGATAGTCAGGCTTAGCCTTTGTAATATCCTCCCCCCTGAAAATTATCCTGCCCTTTGTAACAACATAATTCGGATGACCTGCAATCGTGTAGGCAAGGGTGCTTTTGCCTGAACCATTCGGTCCCATAAGCGCAACAACCTCACCTTTAGCCACTTCAAGGTTGACTCCCTTAAGAATTTCCTTACCGCCAACAGAAACATGCAAGTCCTTAACAACAAGCTCCTTCATGCTTTCCCACCCATAACAATTCCCTTCTGGACAGCCTTGAATGCAAGAAGGGCGCACTTAATCCTTAAATGGCTGACTTTTACAGGCAGCATTCCAAGAACCGCATCATTACCCATCTGCCTCACATCAAAAAGCTTTTTTCCCTTTATACTCTCAGTAAAAATGGACGCAGCAGCCTGGCTTATCGCGCAGCCTTTCCCAATAAACCGCACATCCTTAACAATGCCGTTACCGGACTTTATGAAGACCTCAACCTCATCCCCGCACACAGGATTAAAATCACGATAACGTATATCTGCATTTCTCAGCTTTCCATAATTCTGCGGATTGCGGTAATGCTCCAGAAGCTCCTCCCTATACAAATCCTCAGCAGGCATCATTTCAGCATAACCCCCGCAACCTTTTTCAGGGCTTCTATAAAAATGTCAACTTCCCCTTTTGTGTTGTAAACATAAAAACTCGCCCTTGAGGTGCCTGAAACCCCAAGAAGCCCCATAAGAGGCATGGCACAATGATGGCCGCCCCTTATAGCCACACCCTCGCTGTCAAGTATTGAGGAAACATCATGCGGATGAACGCCCCTAAGGTTAAAAGAGATAACAGCACCCTTGCGAGAGAGAGGCGGGCCATATACTTCAATGCCGCCAATTTCCTCCAACCTCTTTGCAGCATATGCCGTAATACCCTTCCCATGGCTGAAAACACTGTCCATTCCAAGCCTATTCAGGTAATCAATTGCAGCGCTCATGCCCGCTGCGCCAGCCATGTTTGGAGTTCCTGCCTCAAACTTCCAGGGCAGCTCATTCCACTTTGCACCTTCAAAAGTAACTTCACTAATCATGTCACCGCCAAAATTAAACGGCTTAAGCGAATCAAGAAGAGCAGCCCTGCCATAAAGAACGCCAAGCCCTGTAGGGCCAAGCATCTTATGTGCTGAAAATGCAAGAAAATCACATCCAAGCTTCCTGACATTTACAGGCATGTGAGGAACAGACTGCGCGCCATCAGCCAAAACAAGAGCGCCCTTATCATGGGCAATATCAGCAATTTCCTTAACAGGATTAATGGTGCCGAGAACATTTGAAACATGAGTCACTGCAACAATCCTTGTTTTTTTCGTAACAATATCGTTCAAATGCCCAATATCAAGCTCGCCCGTTTTCTCAATCTTAGCATACCTCACCCTTGCGCCCGACAGCTTCGCAGCATTAAGCCACGGCACAAGATTGCTGTGATGCTCCATTTGAGTGAGGAGTATTTCATCACCCTTTTTCAGAACACCTGAAAAATGATTTGCAACAATATTGATGGACTCAGTAGTATTTTTAGTGAACACCACCTCCTCAAGCCTTTCCGCACCTATAAAATCCGCAGTTTTTTCATGCGAAGAGTCATAAATTTCCGTAGCCTCCGCACTAAGCGTGTGAACGGCACGGTGAACATTTGAATTATGAAACCTGTAATAATCAGAGATGGCATCAATAACCTGCCTCGGCTTATGGGATGTTGAGGCGTTGTCAAAGTAGACAAGCCTCTTACCATTAACCTTCCTCCCAAGTATCGGAAAGTCCTTCCTGACAACATCAGGGCTAAGCATCTTCCATACTCTCCCCAACAATTGCATTAATGCCCTGCCTAAGCTCAGGAACCTTTATCATTTCAGCATACTGCTCAAAGAAACCCTCAACAAAAAGCCTTTTTGCAGACTTCTCCGAAATGCCGCGAGCCATCATGTAAAAAAGCTTCTCATCATCAATCTGCCCGACAGAAGCCTCATGGCTTGCAATAACATCATTATTATCAATATCAAGTCGCGGGATTGGAGTTGCTTTTGCATCCCCACTGAGCAGCAATATCTTTGACTTCTGCCTCGCACAGGCATTGTAAGCGCATGCAGAAATTTTCGCAAAACCCTGCTGAATCGCCCTTGAGCTGTCCTTTAATGCGCCGCTAGCAACCATCAGCGATTCAGTGTTCCTTGCATTGTGAACGCATTTTGACAGGAAGTCAAACTGCATCTTACCCCTGCCGAAGAAAGCAGTAAACACAGACGCTGTGCTGCCAACACCGTTAAGTTCAGAATAAACCTCAGACTTTGAAACTGAGCCGCCGGCAGCAACCTCAAGCCACTCAACATTTGCGCTTTCACCAACAACAGCCTTCCTGAAAAAATAGCTATTGCATAAAGGAAGCCTCTGGACAGAGCAGAAACGAACTGATGAATAAGGCCTTGCAACAACCTCAACAATGCCACTCCTGAATTCCGCACTGCCGGAAATATCCTCAACTATAGTAACCCTGCTGCCCTCTTCAGCCAGCACAAGAATATAAGAAAAATCAACCCCTGCACCCTCAAGACGCACACGGACAGGCTCGTCTGAAACAAAACCCTTCGGAACATGAATCAGCAAACCACTGTTAAGAAAAGCAACATTCATTGCAAGCAGCCTGTTGCCAACAGGAATGTTCGCAAGAAACATAGATTCAAGAAGCCTGCCCTTTGAGGAAAATGAGCTGTGGAGATTAGCGGCGAATACCCTGCTATGAGCATCAACAGTAAAACCTGCAAGAGGAGGCATATCTGCAACATCAACAGATTCAAAATCAGTCACTATATTAAGCCCATGCCTGAAAACAGAAGAAGGCATTGCAGAAAGGCTGTCCAAAGCAGCGAGCCTTTTTTCAAGAACAAACCCCGGCTCCCGGTTCCTTTTTGAAAACTCACTCAAGCTGGAATGCTCCATTTTCAATCACCAAAAAACAGATTAACCAATAGCCCCTACCATTTCAAGCTGAATAAGCCGGTTAAGCTCAACAGCATACTCAAGCGGCAGCTCCTTAATAACAGGCTCTATAAAACCAGAAACCATCATTGCAACAGCATCATCTTCCTTAATGCCCCGGCTCATAAGATAAAACACCTTTTCAGCGCTAAGCCTGCCAACCCTTGCCTCATGAGAAACATGAACGCCATCCTCCCCAACATCCATGTTCGGAATAGTATTTGAAACAGAATCCTTATCCATAATAAGGGCGTCACAGGCAGCGGCAACCCTTGAGTCTTTTGCACCCTTCACAACCTTAACAAGGCCGCGATAGGTGCAAATGCCGCCATCCTTACTAATGCTCTTCATCCTTATGTTTGAGCTCGTGTTTTTCGCAAGATGATAAACCTTTGCGCCAGTATCCTGATTCTGGCCCCTGCCCGCATATGCTATTCCAAGGTGGTCAGCCCTCGCCCCCTCCCCCTTCAGTATGCTGCACGGGTAAAGCATAGTAGTGCATGAACCCATATTGCCACCCACCCACTCAATAATCCCGTTTTTCTGCACAATCGCCCTTTTTGTGTTCAGGTTGAAAGTAGAAGTGCTCCAGTTCTCAACACTGCTATACCTAACTCTTGCATTTTCACCAACATAAATCTCAACACAGCCTGCATGCAGGGAACGCTCATCACCAAACTGAGGGGCTGAGCAGCCCTCCACATAATTAACCTCACTCCCCTCCTCAGCAACAATAAGCGTATGCTCAAACTGGCCGCCACGCTTCGCATTCATCCTGAAATAAGCCTGCAAAGGAAGCCTAACCTTCACATTACGAGGCACATAAATGAAAGTCCCACCACTCCAAACAGCGCCGTGAAGCATGATAAACTTGTGGTCACTAATAGGAATGCAGTTCGTCATGAAATACTTTTTAACAAGCTCAGGGTATTTATGCAACGCAACATCCATATCCTCAAAAATAACACCCTGCCTTTCAAACTCCCCTTTCAATCTGTGGTAAATAACACTGGACTCATACTGCGCCCCTGCACCGGCAAGCGACTTTTGTTCCGCTTCAGGTATCCCAAGAGCATCAAATGTTTTCTTTATCTCAGCAGGCACATCCCTCCAGTCTTTTGCCTGCTTTGCATCAGGCTTCCTGTAAAATATTATTTTACCCATATCCAACCTGCCAAGGTCAGGACCCCACGCAGGCACAGGGGTCATCATAAAAAGCTCAAGCGCCTTCAGCCTCTTTTGCAGCATCCACTCAGGCTCATCCTTATCCCCTGATATAAACCTTACAAGCGCCTCATCAAGAACACCAGGCCGGGAGACATAGGAATCCCTGCTCTCAACAGCAGTATCCATAGCCTTCCTAACCTGCGAAATCTGAACCTGCCCCATTTTTCACCTAAAACAAACATTGCAAGCCTTAGGCATACCACCTTTCTGGATATGAATGCTGCACATAAGCTTCTGAGCTTTAACTATGCCAACAATCCTCTGCACCTCACCAACAAAGCTTGCCCTGTCACGAATCCTGCCAACAGCGCCCTTAACAGCGCTTATAACAGCATCATTAAGAAGGACATCACCAGCCCTCTTACCACTAAAATACTGGCTTATTGTAGACTCCTTCACACACAAGACATCTGCAATATCCTTCTGCTTCCTGCCCAACGCCTTTAAGGCAAGAGCCATCTCCCTCCTGATAGCAGGAATTATGTAATACACCTCAATCTCCTGAGGCATAATAAGCTGTCCACCCATAGAAATTCACTATCGTGAACTATTATATAAATGTTTGGGCAGCTGCCTGTAACCGAATCTCATTCCAAAAACACTAAGCCACAATCCGCTTCTCACTCACGAGCCTGTTAAGCTTCCTGCCAATACCGAGAGAAGAATTTGTTTTAGCCATGGAATCCTCAGCACAGGCAATGCCAAGCACAGCCCGTATGGCATCAACATTCTCAGGAATAACGTCTGCCTGCTGGTCAATCGCAACATGCATGCCAAGCTCCCCATCATCATCAATTCCTATGCCATCCTTCCAGACGCAAACCTCATACGTGTTTCCGTCATTGAGGCTCTCAGCATAATCCTTTATCTGGGCTGTTGTTGAGAATCCGTCATCACCACTTATTACCCTGATTCTGGGATTAACAGAAAGCATTTCAGAAACCTCATCACTGCTGCCAGGCTTTGACATAAGCTCAACAAACATCATATGCCCGTGCATGATAGTCATAGGGGCAATGCCGGCAAGACTGACAATGTTGATTTTTGGCATAACAGTCTTAACATCAACCGCATGGTGGCTTGGGTATTCAAGAGCAGGCTCCCACGCATTCAAAAGCCCATCCTTCCTGCCCTCGCCCGGGTCAACACTTCTCCTCGCAATAGCAACACGGACCTTTTTCACGCCATACACGCCATCAATCTGGGAAAGCACCCTGCAAAGCGCAGTAGTATTGCAGGAAACAACACGGGCATATTTCATTCCAAAAGCGCGGCTGTAATTACAGTTACTGTTAAAAGAAAAACCGGTCAGGCTGTGCTTCTCACCACCCTGAAAAATCGCAAAAAGAGAAGGAAAACGCCTGTAAAGCTCAATATAAGCGCTATTCTTCGGAGTGCAGTCAACAACAACATCCGAAGCGTCAAGAAGCTCCATAAGGTTACCCTCAACAGAGAAACCCTTTACATCAAATGCGCTTTTGTCAGAAACAGAAAAAACCCTGATGCCCTTTTCCTCAGCCTCAAGGCACCGAAAATCAGGAGTAGCCTTCGTTACGCCCACAAGCTCCATATCATCCTGCCTGAGCACAGCATCAGCAACACGCCTCCCAATCGTCCCATAGCCATTAACGGCAACCCTGACCTTGTCCATCAGCAACCTCTTTAAAAAGTATAAGGGAAACATGCCGCTTCCCTTAACACAACTCCAACAACTTAAGGTGTTCAGCTACTGCCCACTTACTGCATATTAACCACCTCTTTATGTGATGTTATCATATGATGTATGATGACATATTTAAAGTTTTGGCTTTTTGATAATATATGTTTCGGGCAATCTTTTTTTTGCGAGAAAACCTTTATATTAACTGCAAAGCCATCCCTGCATCATGGACTCACGCCTGAAAACAGGCTCGCAAGCGCTGGACGAATTCCTTGAAGGCGGATATGAAACTTCGGTAATCACAACAATATTCGGGCCGTCAGGAACAGGAAAGACAACAGCCTGCCTACTCTCTGCAATCTCGGCAGCAAAAAGCGGAAAGGTAATCTTCATTGACACTGAAGGAGGATTCTCAACTGAACGGCTAAAGCAGCTTTCCCCTGAATACAAGCAGGTGCTTGAACGGATTTTCCTGCTAAAGCCAACAACATTTGAGGAGCAAAAAAACAACATAGACTCGCTTAATAAAAAACTGCCAAAAAGCGTATCCCTGATAATATGCGATACTATCTCAGCGCTTTACAGAGTTGAGAGAGGAGGGGACAACCAGCAGCTTAACGCAGAACTCGGCAGGCAGATAGGAAAACTGCTGGAGATTTCAAGGAAGAACGAAATCCCGGTCATAATGACAAACCAGGTTTACGCAGACTTTACAGACAAAACAAAAGTCAGAATGGTAGGGGGAGACATAATAACATACAACAGCAAATGCATGATAGAGCTGCAGCCCATCGGAAACTCAAGAAAAAAAGCAATCCTGAAAAAACACAGAAGCCTGCCCGAAAGGGAAGCCATGTTCAGGATAACCGGGCAGGGGTTTGAGGGGGCGTAGCAATTCCCCTGTTAAAAACCTTTGACGTGTCCTATATAAACGTGAAAGCGCACAACCTTGAGCTGCTTCTGAAATAATTGCCTGCTCACGCCCGCTCCTCCTGCTCCATAACAGTCCTTAGTACACCCTTCATTGAGCCAATCATATGCTGGAAAAACCCGGTCAGCCTGGCAACAGTGATGTTGGGATTGGCGCTTAAAAAGGCATCACACTCCTTAAGGAAAGAGCGCGTTTTTGTTTCTGCCTTGAAAGCTGCCCCCTTGTCATTCTCATAATAAATCTTCATAACAGCGGCATAATTTTCCCTGATGCCCCTGAGAATATTTACGAGGCGCACTTTCCATTTTTTATCAATAGGCTCATCCCTCACAGCCCTTATAATGCGCTTAACCTGGTCGCCAAACCTCTCAAGGTATGTTATAACCTCCTTTGCAAGCATAACCTCCCAATAGCTTGTCTCAAACATCTTCAAAAGACGGGGATTGTCAGTAGCTGCGCGGGCAGTCCTGAAACCAAGCAAACTCAACCGGTTAACTTCCTTATCCCGCCCAATCACACTCTCAGCATTATTCACATCAAGCTCAACAGAATCAGAAAGCATGGAGCGTATTATTATGTCAATCCTGCGGACAAGGTTCTTCAGGGAAACCTCCTTAATATCCAAAAGGTCCTTTGCAACAATCTTTGAAGCAGTCTCCTCAACAACCTCCATCCCGACAAGATTCCGGAATATTTCCTTTATTGCAACAGGCTCCTTAACATTGACTACAGTAATCACATCATAATTGTTAACATACAAAGAGGTAACTTCAGTCTTGAACTCCTCAATCGTCTTGCCCTCAGGGCTTATAGTAACATCATTAATCCTCCGCCTCTCGCTGGCATCCTTTGAAGTAAGAATAAGCTCATTAGGCTTCTCCTCAACAACAAGAATATCCCCTTTCTTCAGACGGTTCTTCTCAACCCACGCCTTAGGAACAGATATTATGTAAGACGAATTGCCAAAAGCCATAAGATGCCTGTATTCCATTTGAATTACCCCCACTATATTTTTAATCAACTTATATGATATATATACTATATCCCAAACACATATATAAATGTTACCATACCTGCCATCCAAGGAGGTGGTCAGAATGAATGAAACAGAAGAAGATGCAATCGGGGACTTGCTTGAAGACGACGAAATAAGCCTGTGGGAAGAAGGATTCATGAGAGGCTACGACACTGAACCTGAAGAACTGATTGAAGAGGACGAGTAAACTCACTCCTCTGTAAAATCCTCAATAAGAGACTTAAAATCAGAATCCTCCTTCACTACACCCCTGTTCCTTAGATACTCCCTTGTAAGAATCCAGAAAAGCAAGCCAAGACTCTTCTTACCCTTATTGTTGCAAGGCACCACAAGGTCAATGCTGTTAGACTGATTATTCGTATCGCATAAGGCAATAACAGGAATCCCTATCTTGACAGCATCCGAAATCGCATTCCTGTCAGGCCAAGCATCAGCGACAACAACAATCTTTACCTCAAGATAATTCTCAAGAGAAGGATTGGTAAGTATGCCCGGCAGGTAACGCCCTGCAAAAACCCTGATACCAGTAACCCTGCCCATAGCCTTCAAAGCCTTCCACCCATTCTCCCTCCTGCTTACAATAAGAATCTCCTCAGGCGCGTAATTTGAAAGAAACTTCGCAGCAACCTTTATCCGCTCATCAATCTTCTGGAGGTTAAGAACAGAAAGCCCGTCAGGCCTCGTTTTGTAAATAAAAGGCTCCATATACTTAGTCTTAAACTTAGTGCCTATGTGAATTCCAGCCTTCAGGTAAGTATCCTGCGGCACCAAAAGCTGCTCATCAGTCATTTTTAATCACGCAATACACGATTCAGAAATCCTGAACCGCAACATATTATAGCCCGCTGCGGCGGCACCAAAGATGCCATGGGCAATACACAAATGGTTTAAGCAGTAGTTTATAAAGATTGCTGTGCCGCTTCACTTAGCCAGCTTGAAGCCTGAGTAGGCAAGAAACGCAGCAGCAAAAACAGCAATCCAGCTAAACCAGACAGGAACATTAAAGCTGCCGATAACAGCGCTCCACCCAAGAACAGCCCTCAACAGGTGCAGCACTGCAATAACCAGGAAAATAATGCCTGCAACCAACGAAAAACCCTTCTGGCTCAAGAGCGCCATACCAATCACCTCAAAGCACCAATTCCTGAACGCATATATAATTTTTTTGCAAATTATAATAGAGGACAAAAGTTTTTAATATAATTTCCCTCTATTATGTTCAGAAAACCTAACCATTTTTTATTAATTATTTAGGTTTTCTGTTATAGAAAACGACATATAGCGGCAGACTTTAATAATCGTATAAAACTTGTAAAGTCCGCCTAATATAGGCGCGGCTGCCAACTACGGAAATTAATGTCCCTGTCTATAATTCAGAAAAGGGGCTAACGCCTCTTGTCATACAATGTCTTCTTCAGATATTACCAGAAAGTCTCCCATTGCTATTACTGAGCTGAAGGGTATTAGTATGTTTCCTTCCTCGTCTCTTTCAAGCTCAAGCTTCTGTATGTAGGGTGTTGCGTTTGTAAGCACAAGGTGTATTAGCTCCCCTGAGCGTGTTTCAAATACTATGTCTCCAACTTCTCCGAATTTTTTGCCGCTTTTGCTTACAACGGTTTTTCCAAGAAGCTGCTTAGAAAGCTTTTTTTCATCTTCAGGCATCGGCCACACCAAATCATTTTTTTACTATTTTGTAATGCT
>JACPBT010000073.1 GCA_016180145.1 Candidatus Woesearchaeota archaeon
AAGCACGCCTCTTGGAATTAAAAGACCTGCCATAAGCGCCCTGCACCATGTAACGCAACGCAACATCAATCCTGCGCTCAGGAGAGCAGTCAACAGCCTTGGGATAGCGCGCGCCGCCATACTCAATGCTTACAATCTCCTCACGCGGAGCAGCATTCTCAATCGCACGGACAAAAACCTCAATAGGATTAGACTTTGTTTTTAACTCAATAAGCTTAAACGCATCCTCAACAATGCGATACGCCTGCATTGCCTTGCCGGATACTGTATACGAAGTAATCCTGTGCTTCTTTCCCTTATGACCGGGAACCATCAACCTGTTGATAAGCCGCTCCACTACAGGAATCTTTGACTTGTAAAATCTCCGCTTCGCATACCTTGCGCCTGTGCGCGGAACAAGAACGGAGCGCAATGCAATAAAATCAACAAGCCCGGCATCATTAACCTTAATGCCTTCTGTTCCCCACCTGCCGAATGTCTTTATATCCATAGTTAACAACTCCTCACGCAATTTGACGGGCGTTTATAAATCTTACGCTGACATCGCAACCCCGTCAACAAGCTTAAGCCCCTTCCTCGCCCTTATCTGCTCAGAAACCTTTGCCTGCAACTCAGAAGGCAGACGCTCAAACAGCTGGTCAACAACGTAAAAATGGCCACGCCCCTCAGTTGCTGAGCGCAGGTCAGACGTAAGCCCGAACATCTCGCCAACAGGCAACTTTGCCCTGACAGTAAGCTGCGTTTCAGTCTGCTGCATATCAAGAAGCTGTCCACGCCTGTTCTGAACAAGCTTTGACAAACTGCTCATATAATCAACAGGGGCTTCAATCTGCAAAACCTGAACAGGCTCAAACAAAACAGGAGCGGCATTAAGCATTGCCCCCCTAATCGCCTCCCTAACAGCAGGCAAAACCTGAGCAGGACCGCGATGAATGGCATCCTCATGCAGCTTGGTATCCATAAGAATCACCTTGACCTTAGTGCAAGGCTCACGCGCAATAGGACCATAAGTCATGACATCATTAAAAGCATCCATCACCATCTCAATAACCTCGCCAAGGTGCACAATACCACGAGTAAGCTCAATAAGCATGTTGCCATTAAACACCGCCTTAACCTTGCGCGAAACCTTGTTCTCCATTCCCGCTGCCTCAAGCTTCTGCCAATACTCAGTTTCCTTCTTCTTAAAACGAACAGAGGGAATATCCCCCTTCTTAATAAGCGCATAATAAGAATCATCAAGAGGCTCAACTTTAAAATAAAACTTATTATGCTTATTAGGACTCTTGCCCTCAAACTCAACGCTTGGCCTGCTGATTGCCTCACGATAAACAACAATAGGCGGAGACGTCTGAACATCAACATTCTTCTCAGTCCTAATCCTATTCTCAATAACCTCAAGATGAAGCTCACCCATGCCGGACATCAAATGCTCACCAGTCTCCTCATTAATCTGGATTACAACAGTAGGATCCTCCTTGGTAACCTGACGCAAAACCTCAACAAGCTTAGGCAGGTCAGAAGGCTTCTTAGCCTCAATAGCCTTTGTAACAACAGGCTCAAAAATGTGCTTAATCTCCTCAAAAGGCTCAATATCAGGCGTGGACGAAACAGTCTCGCCTGAGAAAATACCCTTAAGGCCAACTATGCCAACAATATTTCCCGGAGGCACAGTATCAACCGCCTCGCGCTTAGCAGCATTATAAATTGAAACCTGCTGAACACGCATCTGCTTCTTACCCATAACAAGATAAACATCCTCACCCTGACGCAAAGTCCCTGAAAAAATCCTGCCAGCAGCAACCTCGCCTGCATGCTTGTCATAAACAATCTTGGTGCAGACAAAAGCAAGAGGCCCATTGGGGTCTGAGGACATAAGAGCCTTCCCAATCTCACTTTCAGGGTCGCCATGCCAAATCTTAGGAATCCTGTAAACCTGAGCCTGCACAGGAGTCGGATGGTGCTTAATAACCATATTCAAAACAACCTTATGCAAAGGAGCTTTCTTAGCAAGCTCCTTAACCTTAGCCTCGTCACCGGACTCGTAAGCATCAATAACATCCTTAAAAGTAAGGTTATTAGCCTTCATATAAGGAAAAGACAAAGCCCAATTATGGAAAGCACTGCCAAAAGCAACACTGCCATCCCCAACATTAACCTGCCACTTCTCCTTAAACTCAGGCTCTGCAATCTCACGAATAAGGCGATTAACATGAGTGATGACAGCAAGCAGGCGCTCCTGCATCTTCTCAGGCGTAAGGCGCAACTCCTTAATAAGCCTGTCAACCTTGTTAATAAACAAAAGAGGCCTGACACGCTCCTTCAAAGCCTGCCTGAGAACAGTCTCAGTCTGGGGCATGACACTCTCAACAGAATCAACAATCAAAATAGTCCCGTCAATAGCGCGCATAGCCCTTGTAACATCACCACCAAAATCAACATGGCCTGGCGTGTCAATGAGATTGATAAGATAATCCTCACCATCAAGAGTATGGACCATTGAAACATTGGCAGCATCAATAGTAATGCCGCGAGCCTGCTCATCAGCCCTGAAATCAAGCTGCAAAGCCTTACCAGCCAGCTCCTCAGACATCATACCAGCACCGGCAATAAGATTATCTGAAAAAGTAGTCTTCCCATGGTCTATGTGAGCAGAAGTGCAAATATTACGGATATGCTCAGGATTTCCCATAATCCCCTGAATCCGGTCCACCATCTTTTCACTCATCAGAAACACCCTCCTCAACCGCAGCAACACACTGCCTGACAACACCAGCAACATCAAGAGTAGCATCAACATCAACCAAAAGCCCCTCATTCCTGTAAAAATCAACCAACGGACTTGTTTCGTTTTCGTAAACTGACAACCGCTCCATCACAACCTCAGGAGACTCATCAGAACGCTGATAAAGCCCAGAACCGCACGAGTCACAAACACCCGCCTTCCTTGGAGGAATATTTTTAACATGATAAACCACGCCACACTTCCTGCAAGTCCGCCTGCCAGAAAGCCTTTCAAGAATAACCTTCTTAGGAGCAACAAGGTTAAGAACACGGTCAACACTTGAAAAAGAGGCAAGAGCGTCAGCCTGAACAACAGTCCTCGGATAACCATCCAGCAAAAACCCTTTGGAAGCAGAAGGGGAACGCAAATTAGTCTCAACAAGCTCAGTAACAATCTCATCAGGAACAAGCCTTCCTGAATCAACAAAAGACTTTGCCTTCAAACCAACAGGAGTAGCCCTATCAATAGCAGAACGAAGCAAATCACCAGTAGAAATGTGGGGAATCCCATAGCGCTCAGACAGCCGCTTTGCAACAGTACCCTTGCCAACACCCGGAGCGCCAAGCAACACAACATTCATAGCAACATCACCAAACAATCAAAGGACATGAACATCATGAACAGAGCGGTAACTGAAAACCTCACCCTTGCCAAACCACAAGGCAACCTCACTCTTTGCATCCTCAACACTTGATGAAGCATGAATAATATTCTTAACAGGAGCCTTCCTACTATCCGCATACTTATAACTGACATGGCTGAAATCCCCCCTGATTGTGCCCGGAGCAGCAACCCTCGGCTCAGTATCCCCAGTTATCTTACGCACAACCTCAACAGCGCCAACACCCTCAAGAACAGCAGCAACAACAGGAGCTGAAGATATGAAATCAACCATCATATTACGAACATGAACACCACGCCTCTTAGCCAAATCCTCAGTATAATGCTTCATAGCAACAACCTTATCAACATGAACCATCTTCAAACCAACAATCTTAAGACCGGCATCCTCAAAACGCGCAAGAATCCTCCCACTAAGACAGCGCTCAACACCATCAGGCTTTATCACAACCAAAGTGCGCTCAATCATTTTTTACCAACACCCCTCTTAAGGCGCTCAGTCCTTGAAGCAACAGTCCACTTAAACTTCCTCGGATTCCTGCCCAACTTAAGCATACTCTTCTCGCACTTCCGTGAGCAGAAATTGACAGTTTTACCTGTTTTTCTAACAAAAACCTTCCCAGTCCCAGGCGGCATATCATGACCGCAAAACCCGCACTTCATTTTACTTGCGCCTCTCAGTCAATGCACGAGCCTCAATCTCAGTCTCCCTAAGCATCAAAAGATGACCAATATCAACAGGACCCTTAACATTACGCCTCAAAACCTTACCCTCATCCCTACCCTCAAGAATCTTACACCGGACAAGAGTCGCATCACCCCTTGTTCCAGTCCTGCCGAGAATCTCCTCAACCCTCGCAGGAACCGCCTGAGTAAAAACCACAGAACCCTTCTGCTGCTCCTGCTGTGGCTTAGCCTTCTTCTCAACCTCAACAGCCTTACTCACCATCTTCTTAAGAGCCATACCAAATCACTTACCCATAGACTCTACCAAGTCCTTAATAAGGTTTTTCGCCTCACCCTCCTTAACAACCGCAACACCGGCAGTAGGCACAGACAAACCGGCAGCAGCGCCAAGCTCCTCCCGCTTATCAACCTCAACCAAAGGAATACCCTTCTCCTTCGCAAGCAAAGGCAGATGCATCAAAATCTCAGGAGGACTAACATCCTTAGCAATAACAACAAGCTTAGCAACACCCCGCTCAACAGCCTTAGTAACCTCATTAGTCCCCTTCTTAATCTTACCGGTAGTCCGGGCAGACTCAACAGCCTGCAAAGCCTTCTCAGCCAAATCCTTATCAGCCATTTTCATACCTCCAAAACTTCCCTAAAGGTTAAAACAGAAATTTAACCTCATTCAGGCCAAAGCCATCATAAATCACAGGCCAACGATTTGCGACAATCTCGGAATAGAAACGGGAACGAACAAACAAACGACTATGAATGATAAAAGAATTTTATGAACTTGAATCAGAATTTATTAAGAGAGGAGTTATTCGGGTATATTCCCACTCCTCTCTCTCATTAAATATACTATAAATTGTTGAACAATCACATATTTAAATCTTTGTATTCCTTCCATAGAAGTAACAAATTAGAACTTTATACTGCCGAACAAATCATCCAAGGCTTGGTCGCGGCTTATTTGTCCCAACCTTTCGCTAAGGTTATCACTATGCGGAAACCCTCTTCTTCCTGCATGCTCATCCACTGCTCTCAGTTTCAACAAAGCAACATACCAGTTTAATCGCGAGACGTCATCAGCAGGCATGCCCTCAGCTGCTTCAAGCAGGCTTTCAAGCCCTGCATCACGCCTATGCCTCCGTGCGGAAATCATATCATTAAGAAGTCCAGTTTCCAATCCCGTATAAATGGCGGTAAACTTCTCCTGCGTTCTTCCCCTAAAACGGCCATCAAGCTGCTAAGCCAGCCTGAGACCAACTTCCAGAAACTGCCCATAAGCTGCTCCCAATTCCACATTCCACTTCCGGGCGATTTCAACAAAAAAGTTATTGGTGTTTACCAAGTTGTAAATCGCTGAGCCTTCAAAATCAGCTGCTGACAATGGTTTGCCGTGCTTCACAGGCTCATGCGTTTCAGAATCAAAAAAGAGCAGAGGGGCGTGCTTTTCTTTACCGTTTGGCTTCTTTCCCCATTGCATCAGGATTGGCTTCATAAACACCAGCAAATGCAGATTTGTTTATAATCTTTTTGAATGGAGTGAGAAACGACAATCACCAGAAGAAGCTACGATTACGAATATGCCGGCAGCAATCATGCCCCTAAAACCGCAGGATTTAAATATAAGTTATACTTTTAACAAAAAAGTTATACTTAACAGGAAGGTGAGTGAAATGGCCATAACTGTTTTTGCAAAGAAGTGGGGAAACTCAATAGGCGTAATAATACCCCGTGCAATTGTGGAAAAAGAAGGCATAAAGCCAGAGCAACCAGTAAACATAGAGATAAAAACTGTGAAAAACCCGCTGAAAGAGCTTTTTGGAACGCTTAAATTCAATGAACCTACAGAAAGAATACTGAAGGGGCTAAGAAGAAAAGAGAGCAAATACCTATGAACTGCCTAGACACATACGCACTTGTAGAGCTTAGCAACGGGAACCCAAAGTTCTTAACGCTCATTAAGGAGGAATTTGTAATAACAGACCCGACAATGGCTGAGTTTTACATTGTTATCAAAAAGAAGTATAATGACGAAACAGCAAACTACTGGCACAGGAAGCTTGCCCAGTTCTGCAAGCCTGTTCAAAGGCAAACGATGATAAATGCCCTTCTTTTCAGAGAGGAGAACAAGGCAGAGAACATCTCAGTATTTGATGCTGTCGGCTACATATTTGCAAGAGAAAACAAGCATGTGTTTGTCACCGGAGACAAGGCTTTCAGGAACAAAACAAGTGTAATGTTCATACAAAAATAAGGCATACGCAGCCCTTCAGTCAGCTACCACGCAGCATAATCAGGTCATTTGTCGTAAGCTTCCTGCCTGAACGCATTTTTGCCGCAAGCTCAGACTCAACCTTTTCAATACGCTGCGCCTCCTCAAGCTGCTTCTGCTTTTTTTCTTCAACACTCAGCCCGTCAAGCTCCTGATTGACAACGGCAAGCTCACCAAGCTTCTGCTCAAGCTCCTTCCTAAGAGAAGCCAAATCCCTGCTCAACTCCGAAATGCGGGCATCAACAGGCGCAAGCTTAACCTTAACCTCATCAGCCTTCCCCGCAAAGAAAAGCATATCCTCATGAAGCTTCTGGCTCACAGAGGCGTGAAGCTGCAGCTCTTTATGAGCAGAATCAGAAACAGACTTAGAAGACTGCATCTCAATTGAAGAAGCCCTCAGCTTTTCAAGAACATCTGAAAGCTGCCTTGCAGTCTTAAACTCCGACTTCTTCTCCTTAATAAGCTTTGTAAGCCTCTGCTCATGCTCAAAAGGCATGGGAACAGTCTCAATCTTAAACTCAAGACGTGCAATATCAGAAGCAATCGCAGAAGCAGACTTTTTCACACCAAGCGCCTTTGCACGCTTCTCCCTCTCAACCCTAAGCTTAGTAACCTCAGATGAAGCGTTCCTCACAACAGAAAAAGCTGACTGACGCTTATCCTTAAGCGACTTAACAGCAGACGTATGCTCATCCCTCTTTTTGCGCAGCTCCTTAACCTTGTCAATCAACTGGAAAAAAGAAGCCCTCAGGCTGTCACGCTCTGAAAAAAGCCTCCGCCTTTCGGAAGCAAGAGAGGAAAGCTGCCGCTTGATTCCCGAAATGCCAGCAGACAAGGCACCACGCCTGCCAAGCAACTCATGCTTACTGCCCATAAAAACCACTCAAAGAAGTGGTTATATATAATTTTCGCTGCTTTGACCGGGTTAAAAGCCCCTGCGATACAAAAAAACCTATCAGCCAAACAACGCCGAAAGGCTTGCCGCAGCCTGCTCCTCAGTCTTCTTCGCTTCCTCAGCCTTCTTAGCCTCTTCAGCCTTCCTGTCAGCCTCTGAAGGTCCAGCCGAAGCAGCAGCTGCCGGAGCAGCAGAAACCTGAACAACAGAAGCCTCCTTCACAGCCTTGTCAATATCAACGCCCTCAAGCGCAGCAACCAAAGCCTTGACACGGGCAGTTTCCGCCTTGACACCGGCAGACTCAAGAACCTTACCAACAGAAGCCTCATCAATCTGCTTCCCCACCTTATGCAAAAGCATTGCAGCATACACATACTCCATTTTTGTAACCTCCGAAAGATTATTTTTAAACCAAAAACGCACTAAACCTCAAAATGGGGAAAGGCGCTTGTATATAAAACTTATTGCCTCAGCGTCCCCTTCCTCTTCAGTTTATTCAAAAGCTCCCCGGCAGCTGCCGTGTCAATATTTTCACGACGAGCCTTCTCAGCAGCTATCTCCTCGCTAAACTCATTACTGATACGCTCTGCCGCAGCCAGTCCTGAACTACCCTGAGATGGGGAGGATTTTGCCGTCTTTGGAACATCATTGCGACTGGCAGACTGGGATACTGACTGCGAATGAGCAGGAACAACCTCAGATGACACGCTCTTTTCAGGCGCACCAGCCGGGCGGGCAGCTGCCTCAGCAAGCTGTCCCTCTATATCAGCATCTGACAGTATACTCTGCTTCTTCGCAAAATTCTTCGCGGTTGTGAAAGCCCTGCCAACCATATGTTCAATGTTGCCTTTGTTTATATAGCCGATTTCCATGCTTAGCCCGAGGGCTTCAAGAGCTGCTGTCTTTAGCATTGCAAGATACTGCGCAGGGTCTACTGCCAGCACGTCTCTGCCATAGACTATACCATCCTCATAAGCTGCAACCAAGTCCAAGCCAATCTCCATAGGCTCAATGCCAAACTTGCCAAGCATCTCAGCAGCCTTCTGGGAGATAACACCACCCTGCCTTACAATAGCAGAAGCCTCACGGATAGTAATCTTACCACCCTCAACACCAGTCTTCAACCCCAACGAGCCAAGCTCACTAATCATGGGGCCGGGAGTAAAAGGAGTCGGGCCTGCAGGAATGACCAAATCAAAAGGAGCAACCTGCCCCGCCTTAGCAGGCGCTCTTGACTTTGAAGAGCGGATAAGTGATGAAATCCTGAAAGGGCTTTGAGTGGTAAAAAGCAGCGCAGGCATGCCTGTAAGATGAGCAGCAAGCGCATCAAAGCCGCTCTTAGAACCCTTTGCAGAATCAACAGCAAGCCTTATAAGGCGCTTCTTATCCATTACAATAAGAGCATCCTTCCTCAACTTGCTGCGCAAAACCTGAAGCTGAGGGGCAGGCAGGTTCTCAACATTAACAATACCAACCACAGGATACTCACCCATAAGGCGGGCAAGAGCGCCAACAGCCTCTTTCTTATAATCCGCAACATGCGCCTGTATCATGCCAACCTCACCGGCTTCCCCATAGTAAGCTTAAAAAACACAGACTTTATATTTTCTTCCCCATTCGGCAAGGCGCGAACCAACTGCTCATAAATAGAAGAGAAATTCTCGGCAATATGCGCATCACTCATGGACTCAGTGCCAAGCCTGCACTGGACAACCGGAGAAGTCTTAGCAAAAACCCTGATGGTATTCTGAAGTTTTGAATACAAAGGCTTAAGAGCAGCCTTAGGAGGAACAATGCAGCCAGCCTTAGGATTAGGCATCTTGCCCTTAGGACCAAGAATGCGCCCAAAAACAGTAGCTATCTGAGGCATAATATTCGCCTGCCCAATAAAGTAAGCGTGCCCAGATGCAAGACGCTTGACAGACTTCTTATCCTTCGCATACCTGTCAAACTCATCCTGAAGGACAACCGCATCGCACACAGACTTAGCCTCAGCGGAAAGCTCCTGCCCCACAATAGCACAAACCTTAACCTTTCTGCCAAGCCCGTTCGGAAGGGCAATAAACAAGTCAACCTGCTGCTCAGGCTTCTTCAAATCCAAATCCTTAAGAGAAACAACAAGCTCAACCGTCTGCGAAAAGTTACGCTTGCGATTGCGAACCTGCTTCAAAACTTCCAAAACCTTAGACTGTTCCATAAAAAACCTCCTACCGAAGTAGTAATAAAGGCTATACCCTAAAGAAAAAAGGGCTGATTTATAAAGTTAACCAATTTGCCAGAAGGCAATGAAACCTTACGAGCCAGCAGAAGACAGCTACCTTCTTGCAGAAGCTGTAAAGAAATTCGCCACCGGCAGAGTGCTGGACATGGGAACAGGAAGCGGAATACAGGCAATAACAGCCGCCAAAAGCAGGAAAGTAAAATCAATAGTTGCGGCAGACATAAGCCAAGAGGCGTTAAAATACGCTGCCGCAGAAGCTGCAAAAGAAGGGGTAAAAGGAAAAATAACATTCTCCAAAAGCAACCTATTCAGCAATGTAACAGGAGAGTTTGACACGATAATATTCAACCCGCCATACCTGCCGCAAGACAAGGGAATTGATGACAGAGCAATATATGGTGGCAAAAAAGGGCATGAGACAATTGAAATGTTTCTTGACAACTGCAGCAGGCACCTGAAAAGCAACGGAATAATACTGCTGCTGTTCAGCAGCCTAAGCGGGAAAAACAGGATAGAGCGGGCAATAGAAAACAAGTGCCTGCAAAAAGAGGAACTAGAACAAAAAAAAGCCGGAATGTTTGAAGAGCTATACACATACAAGATAACAAAAACAAAACTGCTTGCAGAACTTGAGAAAAAAAGAATAACCGGCATAAGGAAATTCGCAAAAGGAAGAAGGGGAATCGTATACACCGGAAAACTTGAAGGCATGACGGTTGCGATAAAATCAGAAAACCCCGAAACAACCGCAAAAGGAAAAATGAGAAAAGAAGCAAATTGGCTCAGAATAATGAATAAAGCATCTATAGGAGCGAAGCTGATTGGCATTGGCAAAAATTACTTCATTTACAAATTTGCAGAAGGCGACTACCTGCCTGACTTCATTAGGAAAAACAGCAAAGAAAAAATAATCCCCCTCCTGATTAATGTGCTGAAACAATGCCACACCCTTGACAAAATGAGAATAACAAAGCAGGAAATGCAAAGGCCCAAAAAGCACATAATAATCGCCAAAGGAAAGCCTGTAATGATTGACTTTGAAAGATGCAAAAAAATGAAAAAGCCAAAGAATGTTACTCAATTCTGCCAATACCTGACAAGCGGAAACACACAGGAGATACTAAAACAGAAAGGAATAACCATTGAAAGGCAGAAACTTCTGGAGGCGGCAAAAGATTATAAAACGGATTTTAAGGGAATAAGCCTTAAAAAAATAATCAAACTGATTCAGCCTTAGCATTATTGCCACGGTGGCGATGCGCCTCACATAAATTCTTATACATCACAGCCGCAGCAAAAGCAATTCCGAAGATAACAAGAGATTCAAAAACAGCCCTGCTTATAAGCCCGCCAATCACAGCAAAAAACACAGCAAGCATCCACGCCACATACAGATAGATAAATTTCATGGATTACCTCGCCTGCATAGATTCAAGACAGGAAACCCTTGCAGACAAACCAACCAGTTCTGTGTGTGTTTCACTCTTAAAGCTACGCATCTCGTTCTTAAACTCCTTCTGCTCCTGAAAGAATCTGCCAAACGAAAATGCTGCCAATAATATTGGCGCAAGTTCAATAATTAAAGGCGTGCTAATCCAGCCAACCGCTTTTGCAATAGTCCAGAGAACTATACCTGCCAAAGAGAGCCATGTAAGCACATCCCAAACACTGCCAAAATAAGTTTTCACAATCATCTCAAATCTGCCACTCATAACAGCATTAAATACCCAACTTCTTAATAAACCTTTCCCTTCAAATTGAAAGATTTACGACGGTATTGAAAACTTTTCAAGAGGAACAGAAAAAGTTATATACTTTGATTAGATGTGTATATCAAGCGATAAAAATGACAGAAGTTAAAACGAAACTCAGAGAATGGAACAGTCCGCAACTTGAAAAAACATTCGGAGCACTGAAGTTCAAAAAGTCAACGGAGCAAATATTGAAAGACTCAGATGAGGAAAACTGGGATGAATAACCACCTACTTTTTTTACACTTACGCATTTTTTGAAACATATGTAAAATACCAAATTTGTAAAATGACACAACTCCAAGAAAAAATATGGAACCTCTGTAAAAAAGTGCCAGCAGGCAAAGTAACAACATACAAGCTACTGGCAGAAGCAGCAGGAACAAAGGCATACAGGGCAGTCGGCAATGCAATGAACAAAAACCCCTATGGGGCGCTGAAGTGCGGCTACGGCAAGAACATGGTGCCCTGCCACAGAGTAGTGGACAGCTCCGGACACCTTCACGGCTTTGCACATGGGCTGAAGGCAAAAGCGCGACTGCTGAGAAAGGAAGGGGTTAAAGTGAAAAATGATAAGATTGCCGATTTTGAGAAAGTGCTTTACACGTTTAAAAAATGACACCTGAAAAAGGGCAGGACAATATTCGCAATCCGGATAGGACACAGGAGAAACATATATGAACAAGGATTTTAAGTGCTGCTATAGCTGGTTTTAAGCCGCAATAATCTTCTTCCTGAGCTTCCTTATTTCCTTGTCAAGTTTCAACTCCTCAAGAAGCTCCTTGTAGCGGTTGCGGATTGTAACTTCCGTAACGCCAGCCACATCAGCCACTTCCCTCTGAGTGCGCTTTTCTCCGTGGAGCAGTGCAGAAACGTAAAGTGCAGCAGCAGCAATGCCTGTAGGACCCCTGCCAGAAGTAAGCTCCTGCCTCTGCGCCTTCTCAAGAATCTCAATAGACTTGCTCTGCGCCTCAGGGCTAATCTTCAAAGCAGACGCAAACCTCGGAACATAATCAGCAGGATTGGAAGGCAGAATGCTAATGCCAAGCTCCCTTGTGACAAAACGATAAGTCCTACCAATCTCCTTCTTCTCAATACCAGAAGCCTCAGAAAGCTCATCCAGCGTGCGAGGCACTTCATGACGCCTGCAGGCAGCATACAAAGCACCGGCAACAACAGACTCCATTGAACGGCCCCTGACAAGGCCACGCTGAACAGCCAGCGTGTAAATACGCGCAGACTCCTCCTCAACAGACTTGGGAAGCTTAAGGTAAGAAGCAACCCTTTTAAGCTCAGCAAGGGCAAGCTTCAGATTACGCTCAATAGCAGTAGAAATCCTATACTGCCACTTTCTCAAACGGAAGAACTTATTACGCGACTTTGCGCCAAGACGCGAAAGGTCAGCCTTGCCGCCAACCTCAGTGCCAAGACCCTGGTCATACTGGGTATATGTAATGGGAGCGCCGGCACGCCTTCTCTTGTCGCCGCCTTCAGAATCAAACTCACGCCACTCCTGGCTAAAGTCAACCATCTTGTCCTCAACGACAAGACCACAGTCCTTACAGATGACCTCGCCCTTCTCCTTGTTCCAAAAAAGATTAATACCCCCGCACTCAGGGCATTTCTTCACATAATCAGCCATTTCCTCCTTCCCCTAAACCAGCCACAACCCGCAAAAGCACTAAAACTATGAATACCCCAACAAACAAAAGTGGCTAATTGAGCAAAACTTTATAAAGGCATAACATAACTAATATATAAATCTTTCGGTAGCTTGAGAGGGAGAACAGCTTCCCTTGTTCAGCCGAGAAGAGCGCTGCGCAGAGCAGGCCAGAGAAGAGACTTGTGGTTTTTTGTGTAATAGAAATCAACCACTTTGCCTTTAGGTGAGTAAACAGGCTCTGCCTTGTGAACAGTCTGGCAAAAGACTGCCTTCCCGGCTTCTGCCTCATTAAGCGCTTCAATACGCTTCTGGACACGCTCAGGTAAGCCTTGAACTGCACTTTCCAATTTGTGCACCATATCTCCAAGCTCTGCATGGGTTTTGCGATTCAATTCATCCAGATGGGCTTCTGTGTTTTCGCAGAGAAGCAAAAACCGCCCGTATGATGGCTGCTCGCTGGCAGTTTCCAGTGCCCTTTGGACAATCCTCTCTTCCATCCGGACAAAATAATCAGCCACATCCTTATCAATAGCCGCTGCACGCTCGCGGTAAGGCTCGTTGAATTCGTGTAAAGCCTTTGTTAAGCCTTCTGTGAAGCGGCTCTTACCAGAAACTACATTTTCAAGTTTACTGCCAAACCTGCCAATGTCGGCATAAAACTCTGCCACTTCCTTCGCTAATGCGCTGGCAGCAACTCCCTCAGGGTGCCTTCCATGGAATTCTGAAATCTGCTCATTCATCCTTGAAACATGCTCAGTCAATCCTGAAAAAGAATCCTCAAGATAGTCATTAATAAAAGATGCAACAAAGTCCGAGACTTTCTGCTGATATTCCAACTTCAATGCTTCAACCTCTTCGCGCTTATGTCCTGCAAATGCTGTGGATGCGGTCATTTCCTCGTTAAGTGCTTTGGCAGCGCTTTCTCCCAGTGCCTGTTCAGCCAGATAGGTCGCCTCTTCTCCAAAGCCTTGAAGCGTCCTGTGCAGCTCGGAACCGTATGCCTCTATTGTGGCATTGAATGCCTTAATGCCGTCTTTTACAACCTCGCTAACGCTCTTCATGTCACCAATCACCGGCGCAAGAACATTGCTCTCAAACTCGTATGAAAGCCTTCGCTGTGAAGTCTGTGCCATACGCTTTAAGCCGAACCAGTAAGCAGTTGAAACTGTTGCTCCCACAGTGTTGATTATTACCTTTGCTGCCACATCTTCAGGAATATCCGAACTATGGTTCATCTGCCATGCAGTATATGTCACGTTGCCCATAAACCAGAAAAAACCGTAAAAAGCAGCAGACATCACCGTATCGCGCGCCCTTCCAAAAAGGCTGTGTTCGCTCCTGCCTGAAGGAAGAATGCCAACCATGCGCTCAAGGTCAAAAACCCTGTCCAAAGACTTGCTTACAAGTTGCATACAACCTGATGCAGTCGGCCACTATATAAATCTTTCGCTACTAAGCAGTAACAATATGCTGGCTGCCAAAAAATAGTTAAAATGCGCCCACAACAGAACAGCCATGAAAGAGCTTCTGAGCGAAGGGCTTAACAAGGAACAGTTCCTGAACGCAATAATAAGCTACAACCCAAAGGCAGACATGAAAAAGATAAGCGCAGCATACGACTTCGCAAAAAACGCCCACCAGGGACAAAAAAGAAGGTCAGGTGAGGACTTCTTCTCGCATGCAAAGGAATGCGCATACCTTGTGGCAATGATGAAGCTGGATACAAACGCAATCTGCGCAGCCCTGCTCCACGACGTCCTTGAAGACACGAAAACAAAGCCGGAAACACTGGAAAGCCAGTTTGGAACTGAAACGCTACAGCTTGTTGAGGGAGTAACCAAAGAGCCAAGCAACAGGGCAATGCACAACTACCGCGCAGAAAACATAAGAAAAATACTGCTTGCCACAGCAAAGGACGTCAGAGTAATCATGATAAAGCTTGCAGACAGGCTGCACAACATGCGCACACTGAAATACCTCCCGCAGGAATCGCAGAAGGAGATAGCAAAGGAAACGCTTGAGATATACGTGCCAATAGCATACAAGCTCGGAATGTATAGGCTGAAGTCAGAGCTGGAAGACCTGTGCCTCAAGCACCTACAACCGGAAATATACCAGCAGCTAAAGCAGAAAATAGCAAAAAAGAAAAATCGGAGAGAACGGGAAGTCGCCAAAGTAATACACGCAGTCAGAAAGCTACTCGGAGAGAAAGGAATAGACGCAAGGGTGTCAGGCAGGGCAAAAAACTTCTACGGAATATACAAAAAAATGATAAAAAAAGGATTGAGATTTGAGGAGATAAGAGATTTGTCCGCAGTAAGGGTCATAGTCAAAGATGCGGAAAACTGCTACTCAGCACTGGAAGCAATACACTCCAAATGGAAACCGCTGAAAGAATACGACGACTACATAAAAAACCCAAAGCCAAACCTCTACCAATCACTGCATACAGACATAACATTTGACAACAAACCAATAGAAGTCCAGATAAGAACACAGGAAATGCACCACATAGCAGAAGAGGGAATAGCAGCACACTGGCAATACAAGGAAACCGAAAGAGACAAAAAATTCGACAGGAAAATAAGCTGGCTCAAGCAGATAATGGACTGGAGAAGCAAGGAAACCGCGCAAGACCTTGTGGAAAGCTTCAAAATAGACATATTCAAGGACGAAATAATTGTAATGACACCAAAAGGCGACTCCATACCACTTCCTGAAAAAGCAACCCCTGTTGACTT
>JACPBT010000099.1 GCA_016180145.1 Candidatus Woesearchaeota archaeon
CCAGTCCAATGGAGCTAAGAACCGGTAAACGGCGGGAGTAACTATAACTCTCTTAAGGTGATGTTCGTCGCCTTAACAAAATCTGGCTGTATGCTGGAAAGTCTGGGAATCTTCCACTACTGATGTCATTTTTTGTATTTTTTTAGCAGCAGTGAAAATGTGGGAAGTGCAGATAATCAGCAGGAAAGACCAACAATCATTGGAATCCTCAGAGACTATATGCCGGACGCGAAGAGCGAAGATATAGTCCGACCCCAGCAGCGATGTTGGGAGGTTAGCAGAAATGTTAACCCGCTTCCAATGTGGAAGTCGTAACATGTGTGAGCGAAATACCTTGTCGTTTGATTGACGACGCGCATGAATGACGTAACGAGGTCATCACTGTCCCCAATCGGAGTCCTCCGAATACTCTCTCCTGGTGCAGAGGCCAGGGATCTCCAGTGGGAAGCGAAGACCCCGTGAAACTTTACTGTAGCTTATTGCTGCGGTTCGGGTCCTGTTGTATAGCGTAGGTGGGAGTTACGCTGAGAAATCAGTGGTACGACAATGTAACACCACCCAATGGGGCCTGAATTGCTAACTTCGCAAGAAGGACAACTGTAGGCAGACAGTTTGGCTGGGGTGGCACACTCCTGAAAATGTATCAGGAGTGCCCAAAGGTTGGCTCAGGCGGGTCGGAAATCCGCCGCAGAGTGCAAGTGCATAAGCCAGCCTGACCGTGTTCTGACCAAGAAGGAACTCGGACAAGAAATTGTGGACTAGCGAACCTCTGTGCCCTATTTATAGGGGCCAGAGATGACCGAAAAGTTACTCCGGGGATAACAGGGTTGTCTCGCCTGAGAGCTCGTATCGACGGCGAGGCTTGCTACATCGACGTCGGCTCTTCCTATCCTGGCCGTGCATAAGCGGCCAAGGGTGAGGGTGTTCACCTATTAAAAGGGATCGTGAGCTGGGTTCACAACGTTGTGAGACAGTTGGTATGATATCTACTGGAGATGCATAAACGTCTGAGTGGAAGGAAGCTTTAGTACGAGAGGAACAAGCTTTCGGCGCCACTGGTCTACCTGTTGTCTTCTAAGGCATGCAGGGCAGCTACGCGCTTTGGGGATAAGTCCTGAAAGCATCTAAGGACGAAGCCCTCCGCAAAAATAGACGTGTTGGAGCTCCCATAGAACATGGGTTTGATAGAGCGGGTGTGTAAGCGCAAAGGTCACGATGCGTTCAGCACGCCGCCACTAACCGTTCCAAACTTTCTTCATTGCACGGCTTTTCTCATCTTTATTTTTTTGTTGTAGCGTTAGCTTTAAAAAGCAGAAGTGTGCTTTGCAGGTTATGTTCAGGGTTATAGGAACAGCAACCTACTTGGAAGAACTTGACAAGTTGCCGAAAGCTTACAAAGATGCTGCCGGGAAAATTCCGCTTAGATTGGCAGAGAATGCTCATCTTGGCAAGCCTTTAGGATACCCCTTTCTGCGGGAGCAGCGTATTAATGAAAAAAGAATTTATTACTTGATTTATGACGACCTGCAACTGGTTTTGATGGTTGCTGTTAGCGGCAAGAAAGACCAGCAGGCAACAATAAGCCATATTAAGAATCAGTTGTATGAATACCGGAAAATTGCAGAAGACATTTCTAAGCAAGTCTTTTGAAGCGTCCCTGTTTCAGGTCTTCAAGGCTGCTGGCAAACTGTCTTATCAGGTCAAAATCAAGCTGTTCAAGCTTTTTCAGTTTTTCATACTCATTTTTGGATATGGTAATGGTTTCCATTTTGCATATGCATGCATGCTCCGATATTTAAATTTTGTGACTTCTTGACATTGCCGATACGTCTGCTCCTGAATCAATGAGTCCTATCGTGTCAAACTTCTCAGTTCCATTAAGCCTTATCGGAATTGATGGTGTTTTGACTTCTGTCCCGTCAGGTCTTCTTACTGTTTTGTATCTGAAGTTTATAGCCATTCTTAGAATATCATTGTTTCTTCATTTGGGATTCTCGTTATCAGCGCTCTCTCCTGAGGGCATTTCTCCTTGGCTTCTTTAAAGACTTTCTTGACATCTTTTCCGTGTGAAATTATCCGGCTTTTGCATATTGCAACCCATTCTCCTATGTAATTTGACAGGTCGCTTTTCATAAAAAACTGATAGTTTTCTTCCATAACATTCCCTTAACCGAAGGGGGGTGTCTTTTATATAAACCTTTCTGTATGTTTGCACGGCTTTTCTCATCTTTGTTTGTTGTTGTTTGGTAGCGGTAGCTTTAAAAAGCTGAAGTGTGCTTTGCAGGTTATGTTCAGGGTTATAGGAACAGCAACCTACTTGGAAGAGTTTGATTTTGACCTGATAAGACAGTTTGCCAGCAGCCTTGAAGACCTGAAACAGGGACGTTTTAAAAGACTTGCTTAGAAATGTCTTCTGCGATTATTCCTATTTCCCAACCATCTTCAGGACGTATTTTGTATGGTATTTGAAGTTTTCCTCTTTTCCGGGGATTGAGCCGATTACCTGCCCGTAGCGCTGCTGCAGTTTTGTCTTAGTGATTCTTTTTTTCTTGATTAGCGCTTCTATGTCCTCAATGTCTCTTTCATTTAGTCTGTCTGTTTTGCTTACTATTATGTCAATCGGATGGAGTATTTTTAGCTTTAAGTTCTTGAAGCTTTCCTTGACTGTTTTTGCGCGTGTTACATAGTCATCTGGCAGTTGCACTGAGAAAATGTAGCCCTCGCTGAACAGGTCAATTCTGGTTTGGTTATCAACTTTTTCACTTGCGGCTTTTATCACACCTTGCTCTTTTTTGCTTTCAGTGCAGAAATCTACATCTTTGGTTGAATCTTTCAGTCCAAGCAGTGTCATGGCTGTTCCGCCTACTGCGATTAGTGTGATTTTTTCTTTTAGTTCGTTGTCAATTTTTTGAAGGTATTGCATTAAATCTGTCCTGTCAATCATAGGTATTCCTCTTTATGGAAATCGCTCAGGGAGAATCTTCCTCGCAGATTCCATTTTCTCATTATTTCGGGCGTTGTTCTCTCAAGGAATGCTTTGTCTGTTGATGTTGAAAGATAGCTGATTGACTTTTTCTTTTTACTTCTTAATACGTTGAGCAATTCTTCAAAATCCCTGTTTTTCTTCCTTTTTTTTCTTGCCAGTATGCACGCAATTTCGGTTAAAAATCCAATCTTGTTGATTAGGTTGTAGTCATGTGCTTTCCGGTATAGTTCAAATTTATTTACTTTGTTTTTTAGCATCAGAGTCGGAGTCGCCTCAATAAATCTTGCTTCGGGATAGCGTAGGAGTATTTGGATTAGCAGTTCCTCCAGTGGCAAAATTTCTTTGCCGCTTATTTTTTGAGTTGTTCTCAGGTCGTAGCCGTAATGTGAGAGGTTAAAAAGTATGGTGTTTCTGTCAATGGAGTCCGGTTTAGCCCTTCCTGTGCCTGTGTATGTTAATTTTCCATCTCCCTTTTCAATTATTTCGCCCCTGTTTTGAAGGTGAG
>JACPBT010000100.1 GCA_016180145.1 Candidatus Woesearchaeota archaeon
CTTAGCAGTTCAAGGATAATTCCCATATTGTAATCTTTTTGTGACATATGTAACATATTTGTTACAGTATTATATAAATGTTTCGCTCAGAAAACGGGCGTTTACCATGAAAGATAACGCCGCGGGGGAGACTTTCATGCGTTTGCATTTTGAACTCCCGCGTCCTTTCGGACAGTGAATCTCTGCGGGCCATTGTAGGTTTACAGGGAACGCTTGGCTCCTAGCAATCCAGCGCAATGGCCAGGCTATGCGACCGCGGCATATTGCGGTGTGTAATCGGGCTGCTTTTAAAGGTTTTTGGTTTGTTTGCTGTGCGTATATTACCGAATCAGGTTTACACTTTTCTGATACACTGTAAAATAAACCGGTAGCTGAAAAATGTGCACTAACACCCTCTTAATCGTTTTTGACTGAAATGTAAACCTAAATCGTAACCGCCGCATGTTCTCTCGTTGCTAAAACCTATAGTACCGATTTAGGTTTACTTGTACCGAAATAGGTTTACGAATTCGGGCTTTTTTAAAGCCTCGTTTGGTGTCTGGTAATCTGCTGCTTCGCTTGGTCTCGGACAAAAGGTGATAGGCATTGGACAGGTGTACGTGTATTTCAGGGGGTTGAATAGACGAATCAGGGGAATGTAACCGGCACAGTCATCAATTTGCTTAGTTACAATTGGCACGGTTTCTCCGTAAATATGGGAATTATCGTGCCAAATGGAAAGATTTATTAAGTGATGCGGCTTAAGAGGGTTAGAATGGTAACTAAATATGATGTGTTCATGGAAGTGTATGAGAAGGGGGGGCCGCACAAGATTGTTGATGTCGTGCAGGGGCTTAAGCAAAAGAAGTCAGAATACGACAAAATCAGGAAGATTTTAGAGACTCTTGCAGAAATGAAACTTGTTGCCAAGAATGACTCTGGCTATGAGAGGGTTATGAACCATCAGAACCAGCATTTATTTGAGATGCTGAAATACTGCATAAAGAACGATGTGAATTACAACGAGTTGTTCGATGAAACGGTTGCTGAATATCTCGGCAAAGCATTCCTGAAAGAGTCTTTTGGAGTGAAAGATGTTGGATTGCATGCACGAACTTTCTCAAAAATCTCGGCTATTTTGGAAAAGAACGGATTCCTTATTGTGCTTTCAAGAAAGCCATTCAGGGCAGTTGCGCCACATAATTCATTTTTGGGTGATCTTGCACTGTACTTCGGTCAAAGGCCAATGGTTGCAAAGGCCAAACCGGATGAGTATTTTGCTGACATTGGAAAGGAGCTTGTAAAATTCAAAAAGTTGAGAAAAGCCAATAATCGTAAGTATCAGGAGATTCTCGAAGCATTCCAGATAAGGTTTATTCATCATAGCCTGAGCATTGAAGGAAATCCTATTACTCTCAGGCAGACAATAAAATTGCTCAAGGAAAAAATTGTGCCTGAGAACTTAAGCGTTGAGTCTGTCCATGAAGTCCAGAATTATCAGAAAGCGTTTTTACAGATGGTTCAGAATGTGAGAGCTGAACTTCCCCTGTCAAAAGAGAGCATGTTAAACTATCATTTTATTGCCATGCAACACAAACTCCAATTGGCTGGAAGGATTAGGGATGGCCACGTTATGATACGGGGGAACCCTGATTACAACGTCGCCGATTATAAGAGTATAGGCTCTTTATTGGACAATCTGGTCAAGAGATACAATAATTATCTCAATGCAGGAAAGCACTCACTAAAAGACATTCTTAAGTTTGCATCTCGTCTTCATAATGAATTCCAGCACATACACCCGTTTTTTGATGGAAATAGCAGAACAACACGCCTCATAACATTCCATTTCCTGCAAATGAATGATATTCCGATCTTTGACATTCCGTTGGGTTTGCTTGAAGAATACGTTTCTTCTACGAAAGGATCTAAGAAACGCAATGACGAGAAACTAAGTCAGATACTTCAGCAGATTATTCTATACAATCTTAAGACTATCAATGAGAAACTCGCGTAAAATTGGTTCTGTTCTGGGGAAGATTTTTTCCTTTGTATTTGTTTAGCTCCTCAGCATAGGTTTGTGGTGAGCATAATGGGTGATGGCTTATTCGTAGTGGTTGTTACGGCTGCTGCCAAGTATTAACCGTAACACGCAAAGGTCTTGCTTCCGGTTTGTTTTTCGCGCTGCTTTCAGGGAGTGGCAGCGTCCTTATTATTCGCTTCTTTCTGCTGGCATTGCGTATTATGCGTTTTTTTCAATTGTTCCGGTGCTTGTTATTGCTGCCTCTCTGGGGAGTCTTTTTCTTGGGCAGGCTGCTGTTGACGGTCAGCTTTCTTACAGTTTGTCTTACCTTTTTGGGGAAAGGACAGGTTCTGTTGTTGAGTCCGCGCTTGCCGGTATTTACAGCCAGTCGTCTGATTTTGCGGTTGCTTCTGCTGTCGGGATTTTGATTGTTGGCGCTTCTTATTTTTTTGTGCGTCTTAGGAATGCTGTTAATTTTGTGTGGGGTGTTAAGGAAAAAAGCAGGGGTTTAAGCAGCTTTCTTGAGGGCAGGCTTCTTTCGCTTGTTATGGTTGTTGTGGCTTCTGTTTTGCTTATTGTGTGGCTTGCTGTGGGCAGTGTTGGCTATGCTTTTATTCTTCTTTTGAGTTCTGGTGCTGTTCGCCCTTTTGTTGTTGAGTTTGTTAACTTTGCCCTGCTTTTTGGCGTTTCTGTGCTTATGTTCGCTGCTGTTTACAGGCTTCTGCCTTCTGTGCGTGTTGAGTGGGATGATGTGTGGCTTGGCTCTGTTGTTACGTCTTTTCTTTTTACTTCGGGTGAGTATTTGTTTGCCTTCTTTGTCAGCAGGTTTGGCATTGCTTCTTTTTACGGGGCTGTCAGTTCTGTTTTTGCTTTGCTTGTCTGGCTTTATTTTTCTGCCTATGTCTTTGTTTTTGGCGCTTTGTTCACAAGGGTTTATGCCTCGCTTCACGGTTCTGGGAGAAAAAGGCGCTGATTCAGAGTGCCAGCATTGCGGCTCCTGCCACAATCAGGAATGTTCCTGTTATTGTATTCCTTGTTATGCTCTCGTGCTTTCTCAGGAGTATTGCAGATAGTATGAGCGCAAATATCGGTTGTGTTCCTGTGAGTGGCTGGACTATTATTGACAGCCCGGTTGAGAGCGCCTTGTAGTTCAGCAGGAATCCTGCTGCTGCAAGTGTGCCTGATAATGCGATGAGTGCCGTTGTTCCTGCCGGGGTGCGTGTTTCTTTCCATTTTCTTAGGGCTGTTATTATGGCTGCCTGTGCTGCTGTTGCTGCTGTGAATGATATTGCGATTCCTGTTATTGGCTGGTTGGATATGTTGAGTGCTTGTTTTGATATCGTTGCTGCCATGCCTATGAGGACTGCTGCGGTTATTGCAAGGTAGATAAACTTCATGTTTTCTTTGCTTCCTTTATTTTTGAATGTCAGCAGTGCTGCTCCGGCTATGATTATGATTGTGCCTGCTGCTATGGGCAGGGTGAGCGGCTCTTTCAGGAATGTGAACGCGAGTATTGTTGATATTATCGGGTATGCGGAGATTATTGGTATTGTAAGCGTTACGCCGAGTTTTCTGAATGCTGCATATACGAGGAGTGCTGTTATTCCCGGGTCTATTATCCCTCTTATTAATTGCAGCGTTATGCCTGCTGTTGACGGCATTTGGCTGTGCGTTGCTATTGCTATCAGCCATAGTATTGGTGTTGCTGCGAGAAATGCGGTGAATGCTGCGTAGGGTGTTGCTTTTGCTGTGAGAGCTTTTTTTGCTGCTATGCCGCTTGCTGCGAGCATTGCTGCGCTCGCTATGGCTAATATGACTGCTTCCATTTTGTTTTTGGT
>JACPBT010000101.1 GCA_016180145.1 Candidatus Woesearchaeota archaeon
GACGTGTGCTCCTTCCGATCTAAATCTCGTCCGGACAATGCCGGACGAGATTCCTGCTTTTTCGGCAATGTCTATTGTCGTAAAAGTGGGTGGATGGGGTCTCGTGCTACTTGACCAGGTGTCCGAGGATGGACAGGGCGATGATGATGACTATGGCCCGGAGGGCCCAGCCGACTAGAGTGGCGAGGACTCTCCTTCCGGTCTCCACCGGGTGGAACAAGAATTCCACGGCCAGGCCGGCCAATTTCCAAACGATCACCACACCCAGAATTAAGATCAAGAAAATCACGAACCCCATTTTTTCCTCCCTTGTGTTTCAAGACGGAAAATCCATGGATATACCAGATATTATATAATGTATATATCCACATATTTCCCATCTTAAAACAGTCAAGTATAGCACAAAAAAGACGTCTTGTCAATCAGCCCGTTGTTTGTCTGAAGGAGGGCTTAAGTTGTGTTGCAAAAACTGTCTAATGGTGATATTCTCATGAACGTAAGCGGTTCAATCTATTGGTCTTCGCAGAAAACTATCTACAGGCCGTGGGCCTTTCATAAGTTCAGATGGAAAATGAATTGCTCTTGATTCCCGAGGGCAGTTTCCGCATTAATTTTTTTTGTGTTTCTGAACCTTATTGCGATTTACCTATGAGTACATACATAAGAGACATGGCCGGACAAGTCGGCAAAGAAGTAGAAATTAAAGGCTGGCTCTACAACAAAAGATCTTCGGGATCCATTGCTTTTCTCGAGCTTCGCGACGGGTCGGGATTCGCGCAGGCCGTGGTTCCCAAACAGCAGGTGGATGAAAAGACTTGGGGAAATGTTCAAGAAGCCACTCAAGAATCTTCTCTTGTCGTTACAGGCAGAGTTTCAAAGCATCCAAAAAAAGAATCAGAATATGAATTGCAGGTTACTCAGGTGATTTTGGTTCACAAAGCCGAAGAATATCCCATTACCAAAAAAGAACACGGGCCGGAATTTCTCATGGACAACCGACATCTCTGGCTTAGGTCTCAGAAACAATGGGCCGCTCTGCGTTTACGACATATTGTAAAAACCGGTTTTCAAGATTACTTCAATAGCAAGGGATACATAGAGCTCGATACGCCCACCTTTACCCCGAACGCCTGCGAAGGCACCACGGATTTGTTTGAAGTGGATTATTTTGGCCGTCCCGCGTATCTTACGCAAAACGGCCAGCTGTATCTCGAAGCCATGGCAATGGCTTTTGGGAGAGTCTATGATCTCTGCCCCAATTTTCGCGCTGAAAAATCCAAGACCCGCAAGCATCTCACTGAATTTTGGTCTTTGAATCCGGAAATGGCATTCATCGAACATGAAGAAAGCCTTCGTATTCAAGAAGAGAGCATCAAACACATGATCGCGTACGCGCTCAAACACGGGGGCCCCGAGCTTGCTATTTTGGAACGAAACACTGCAGAGCTTCAGGCGATTCTTAATCTTTCTTTTGTGCATTATGAATATGAAGAAGCCATAGCCAAGCTGCAAAAAAGGGGTTCTTCCATACAATTCGGAGAAGATTTGGGAGCAGAGGACGAAGTGCTGCTTACCGAGGATTCCGACGCGCCGGTGGTCGTAAAAAACTGGCCCAAAGCAATAAAACCTTTTTACATGAAAGCTCATCCTGAGAAAAAAGACATGGTTTTGAATGCCGACATTCTCGCGTCCCGCGGTTTTGGCGAAATAGTGGGCGGGTCTCAGCGCGAGGACGATTATAAAACTCTTTTGGACAACATAAACAAGGCCGGTCTTGATGTTTCGGTTTTTGAATGGTATTTGGATTTGAGGCGTTACGGATCTGTCCCTCACTGCGGATTCGGTATTGGCATAGAACGCATGACTCGCTGGGTTGGAGGAATCCATCACATACGCGAGACTATTCCTTTTCCAAGAATGCTCAACAGAATTACACCCTAACCCGGCCAAGCCGGGTTTTTTTGTGTTGTCTTGTGTGCTTCGTGGTATACTTTAGTTTTGGAATATGCTATACTCTAAGCATAATCTTTCTATCGCGAAAAGCATGCGAACCTTTTTGCATAGTATAGTATCTCGTATCAAACAGCTGAGCGGCCATATACTGCCGAAACGCTTGCAGGAGAAAAAAT
>JACPBT010000074.1 GCA_016180145.1 Candidatus Woesearchaeota archaeon
AATTGACTGCGGGAACACATTAGCAGGCTCAACACCTAACAAGTCCGCGCACCTGAAGTAGTAATTATAAGTGCCGTCAGCCAACGGACCAACAGATGCAGAGTGTATGGTTGAACTGTTGCCAGTCATCGGAGTCATTGCATCATAAGCTACTGAATTGGCCGAATACCTGCACAGCGAGTTTGTAGTAAGGTTAAGCCAAAGTGTTGGTGAAGCGGATATAAGCGGGTTGGACGTGCCTGTAGTCGGAGACAAGTTCATGCCAACAGTTGAAATTGTGGTGCTGTCAAGCTGGACAAACATGCTCACAGAGTTGTTCACATTATTGACAGAGTCATTGGCAACTACCTTAATGGTGCAGTTGCCATTAGCAGTGCAGCCAAGCTCGCTCAGCGAAGCAACAACCCAGAAGGTTGTTGTCGTAGAGTTGTCATTGGAAAATGTTCATATCACTGATGTTAACTGAAAAGTTAATCTGATGCCCAGAGCCGATAACCTTGTGGCTGATAGTAAGATTGGTTGAAAAGTTCAACACACGAGGCGCCAAGTTGTCAACACACACCACAAACTGGGTTGTGCTGTTGGTATTTGAAGCATTATCCTTGGCAGTAATAACAAGAGTGCAGGTAGTCTCAACATTAACACCAGTCAAGCCGCAAAGCTCATTAGTGCTGTTCCTGCCCCACCAGCGCTCAGGATTTAAAGGACCAGCGCCCCTGTTGCTAAGGTTCATGGCTGAAGTGTTTGCAATACTAACAAGAGTGATATTTGTATAAGTATCATTAACCAAGACGCTGACATTAAGTATGGCACTGCCCTTCACGACGCTCGCATTCAAGCCCCTGAAAATGGCAATCGCATTACCTGTTATGTTACCTGCATAGGCATCAGGCTCTTCTCCTGTGCTGTTGCCAATCTGAATCGCAGAGCTGCAAGCTGAAGTTGCGCTCGCCGCCAGCAGTCATCAAAGTGCTGTTTGTTGATGCAGAGGATGCATTATGCAGAGTGACATTCGCTATATTGTTCTGGGCATTAACAGTAAAGTTAAGCAGGTCTGTTGAGCGCACAACTACGCGCCTGTCACCACTGGCATTAACCTTAGAACCCATAACGTCATTAGTGGCATTCTCCAAAGTAAAGTTGACCAAAATAGGAGCGATATTATCAATAGTAATAGTAATGTTGCTGGAGTTCAACCTGCCGAAGATATCATTCCATGTAATCTGAAGGGTGCAGGCAACGCCATCACCGTTAATGCAACCAAATTCGCCAAGCGTGCTATTAGTGCTGCCATTGCTTCCTATCAAAACGGTTGAATTTGCACTCGGATGCACAGAAGAAAACCATGTTGACTGGTATAAATACTGGGTTGCCAGACCAACGGCATTCCATCTGGAAGCAGCGCTCTTGAAAGTCATATTATACCTAACCAAATGCGGGCCATTAATGGTAACATTCGGAAGGTGGGTTGTGCTATCGGTAAAGTTCAGGTTGGCATTAATTATGGCAGTGATGTTTACAACAGTAGCATTGTTTTTGGTGAAGTTGCTTGTGGCATTTGACGTAACAACTACTGTGAAGGCAGCATCATCAACAAGCAAATACATTTTGAAAGGCGTTTCATGCGTGTAGTTAAGGTTGCCAACAGTATCATTAAGCACGTAGGATATTGTAGCGTTCTGGTCACCAGTGGAAAGCCCGAGCCCCTGCAGAGTGCTGCTGATGTTCCAGCAGGTCTCGCCAGTAACTGTTATAGCTGCAACGCCGCCACAATTATTGCTACCCATGGCAGTAAGAACACCTGAAGGCAACAGATTGCTGGAAGCATTAATCCAAACATTTTTCACACCAGAACCCTCATAATCATAAACAAGGATTGAAAAGTTGTGAGTCGTGGAAGAGGTTGTTATGTTATCAATGGCTGCATCAAACAGGTCATCAATGCCTGAGCCGCGAACTCTTGACGGGAAGTAAGCAACAGGCGCAGCACCGTCAACAGAGATATTGAAGAAGCTTGCGGCAGTGCCGTTTGTTATGTTAATGTTGCCAGCGCTGTCATTGGCAACAACAGCAAAGTAAATCCTGTAAGTGCTGTTAAGGACAATAGGCATGGAACCTGTTGATGAAAGTGTGGACACAAGAGTGCCATTGTAATACCCACCTAAAGGATTGGCGCTTGTCAGCCTGACAACAGAACGATTATAGCCTATGCCCGGGTTTGGAGGCTGAAAAGTGCCTGAAGGCGTAACATTGCTAAGATTAAAGTAAACCGAAACATTAACCACATTATAAAATATGTCAGATACGGAAACATTGAAGGTCAAATCCCTGTAAGCAACCCAGGCGCTGCCATCAGTGAGGTTTGTCGTGTTAATAAACATGTGCCTGCCATCAGTAACATTCAAGAGAGTAACAAGGGGCGCATCAGCATCAACGGTAACATTAGCCTTTGTTGAGTTAGAGCCAATTGTGCCGCCGGTGTTTTCATAAGTGTCAATCGTCCATGAAACATTCTGGCTTATCGCAGTTACAGTCCCGTTAATACCGAATGTTGCGCTGCTGCCAGCTGCCAACCCATCTGCATTCTGGTATCGTACGAGGTCTCCGTTATCCTTTGTGCATGTCCAACCAGCAGGCAAAAGCACCGGGCAGTTAATTACGCTGAAAGCAGCAGGCCTGTTAAAGTCAGCCCTAACCATGGCATTGCTGCCGGCAGAAACGGTCAGTGTGAAATTAATAGTGCTGTTGGCAATCGTGAGATTGTGAAGGGCTGGCTGGGCTATGCCCCTGACAATAGATGGAGAAGTAAGCTGTGCACTCGTATCAACCTTAGCAGCACTAATAAGCACTATACCAACACTAACTGCAAGAAGCGCGAAAACAACAAACAAACGCAAAAGCTCGCTTCGCTTTGTTTTCAACATCAAGTATGAACACCTCAATTTGCCACTGAACTTAACCAATGACGAATACCGTCGGGAATGTCTTATACTGAACTGTAACCTTTGCTTTTCTGGAAGTCAGGTATTTAAATCTTTCGGATTTGCCATAATTTCGCATAAATGTGTAAGCTGCCCCAAATCGCATTGTTGAAAAAAACGGAAACAAAGCTAATATTTAAAACATTGCAGCAACTTTAAAATGACAATTTTGCTGTAAATACCCGTCATTTCACAATAAAGAGAAGCAGTGCCAAAATGAATAAGACATCCTTATTTAACAGCGGACAATGACAAGCAATCATTCATGCCTGCTGCCAAATGTAAAGATTTAATAATAAGAGGCGTGATGAAAATGAGAAACAGGTTCTGTGATTCATATGCCAATAAAAAACATGACGACAAACAAAATAATAGCAGCAAGCTCAAGAATCGCAGATTCCATGCTCAGCAGGACTCTCGGCCTGATGTTCACAAAGCCGCAGCAGGCAGCACTCATACTCAAATTTGAAAAAGAGGAAAGGATAAGCCTCCACATGATGTTCGTGCTATACCCGATAGACGTAATATTCGCAAACAGTGAAAAAGAAGTGGTTGATGTAAAGGAAAACTTCAAGCCATTTGAAATGTATGCCTCGGACAAAAAGGCAACATACGCCATAGAAGCGCCGGCAGGAACAGTAAGCAGCACAGGAACAAAGATAGGGCACAGGATAGCATTTCTGGCAATAAAAGAAAAGAACTACATCAACGGAAAGAGCATAACAGTAACAGAAGCCTAACGGAAGGGCAAACTAATAGCAATTCTTCGCAAAAAAAGAAGTGGGGACGTTGGGATTTGAACCCAAATCTAGGGCTGTCTTCAAGGGATTCAGTCACCGCTTTCGCTCCTCCCTCCAATCACTGGAGGCCCCTATACTAGCCAAGCTGTACGGACTCTGGATGCAATAACTCCATATCCATTGTACTACGTCCCCACAACAAAAAACGCATAAAAGGCTGTTTTTAAAGATTGTGATAAGGGCAGACAAAAATACCCTGCCATAACAGCAGCAGCTACTACGACCAAACTGCCATCCCGGCTTTTGAAACAGCAAAGATTATTAAGCAGTATACCAAAATTGATAGCGTGGAAAAACGCTTCTTTGACGCGGTAGCAACACTCACAGGAACAACAATAGGTGCAGGAGTCCTCGGAATACCCTATGTTGTAGCGCAGGCAGGCATGCTCATAGGAGCAGCCAATATTATAATAATAGGCGCAGCCATAATAATACTCAACCTCTACCTCGGAGAGGTTGTGCTGCGAACAAAAAGCAAGCATCAGCTCACAGGCTATGCGCAGAAATACCTCGGCAGAAACGGAAAAAGGCTGATGACAGCAACAATGGTATTCGCAATATACGGGGCGCTGACAGCATATATAATAGGAGCAGGCCAATCCCTTGCAAGCATATTCCCTGCACTGAACGCTGAAACATTCAGCGTAATATTCTTTGCAATAGCGGCAGCAATAGTATATTTCGGCCTGAAGGCAGTTGAAGAATCAGAATTCCTCATGTCCGGCATCGTGATAGGAATACTTGCACTGATAGCAGCCATATCATTCTTCTCAGAGCGCTTCACCACAGCAAACATGACATTCACAGACTTGAGCAAATTCGCCCTGCCATACGGCGTAGTGCTGTTCGCATTCCTCGGGGCAGTGGCAATACCTGAAATGAGCGAGGAGCTTTCAAAAAGAAAAAAGCTGCTCAGAAATGCGATAATAGCCGGAGGAGCAATCCCGCTTGCAGGCTACATACTGTTCACAATAGCAGTAGTAGGAGTAACTGGCGCAGACACAAGCCAGATAGCAACAATAAAGCTCGGAGAAGTTTTCGGGCAGAGAATGACTGTGTTCGCAAACCTGTTTGCAGTATTCGCAATGGGCACATCATTCCTCGCACTCGGGCTTGCCCTAAAGGAAATGTATAACTATGACTACAAGCTAAACAAAAAAATATCATGGCTGCTGACATGCAGCATACCAATGGCAGCATTCCTCCTTGGAATACACCAGTTCATACCGGTAATAGCAACAGCAGGCGCAATAGCCGGAGGGGCAGAAGGCGTAATGATAGTGCTGATGCACGCAAAGGCAAAAAAACTCGGAGAAAGAAAGCCTGAATACAGCATAAAAAGCAGCAGAATAATCGCAATACTCCTAATAACAATGTTCGCAGCCGGAGTTGCATACCAGACAATAGGAAGAATGATAAGCTAAAGAAATTCCGACCGGAAACAAAAGCTTTATATACTAATGACTTATTTAAATTTCATATGACACAAATAAAAGTCAATTATGAAAATGAAGTTTTGCTCGCCATATTAAAAAAGGATATGCATGGCAGAGAACTGGCTAAAGCGCTGGAAACCTCCCTTACAAGAATACAGTCCATACTTAATGAATTACGCAGTTACAACATTTTAGATTACCGGGTAGAAGGCAAAAATCATATTTATTTTATTAAAAAAAACCTTATTGCAAAAGCATTTGTCCTGAATTCTGAGAACTACAAGCTTGCAAAACTCCTTGTCAAATACCCTTTCTTAGAACCATTGCTTAAGGAAGTTATGCAAAAATGCCCGGAACAAATGATTATTTTATTCGGAAGCTATGCGAAATTTATTCCGAAAAAAGAAAGCGATATTGATTTATACCTTGATTTGACAGATAAAAAAGTGAAAGAAGCGGTTCATAGCATTAACGAAAAGTTCAGCGTTAAAACAGGCAAGTTCAATAAGGAGGACTTGTTGATTCAGGAGATTGTAAGAAATCATGTAATAATCAACGGGGGAGAAGCATTTTATGAAAAGCTCGGATTTTTTAAATAAACTAAGCAATGCTGTGCAGTCACAAAAAAAGAAGTAAAAAGCAGACAGTTTACCCAATGCCCTAATGCAAAGGGCGTTCAATGCAGAATTATAATAAAAATGCCTGCCACAAACAAAAAAATGATTGATACAACCCTTATTGACACGCTCAAAGCCATTGCAGACAAAGAGAAGAAGCTAAAGGAATACCAAAGAAGGCTCAGAATAAAAGGAAAGCTCATAGCCAAAGGCAGAACCAAGAAAGGAAACATAACCCTGAAAATAGATAAAGAAGGCGAAGATTACAGTTTCGTTGTTATTAAATCCCATAAGGAAAGATACGCCTTGGCTGAAAAGCTGCAAATAGGCAGAAGCGTCTCAATAGAAGGCAAACCAAAATTCAGAATGATTATTTGCACCAGATTAAAAGCCCTTGACAAGGGATTAATGAAAGGAAACCAAATCAGGCTTGAGAAATTTTAAGATACAGGAAGACAAAGCTAAATCTTAAAAAACTCCTCATAAGCAGCGGTCAGCTTCTTCCTGATGATGCCATAATCCCAATCAGCCATCTGCTTACTCAAAACAGATGTGTGCGATTTCCTGAGGGAGCTATCCTCGTAATAACGCAAAAGATTGGCGGCAAGCGCCTTATGGTCAGCAACCCCATGATAAAGCGCATTATCCCCAAAAACAGATGTGTGCGTGCCAATATTGGAAAGGCACAGCGGAACACCGGCAGCAGCATTCTCATAGCTAACCAAACCCTGATACTCATTGTCAGCAGCATGCACAAACGCATTAGCGCCATGAATAAAAGAACGAACCAGCTCAGGCATCTGAAAACCAGTAGCAACAACAGAATCCTCAACACCAATTGATTTAGCAGTCTCCATAAGCGAAGGCAGCCCCTGACGGGGAAGCATATCATCGCCAACAGCAAGAAACTTTGCAGAAGGAATGCGCTCGCGAACAATCTTCAAGGCGCGCATTACATCATCAAAACGCTTGTGCTGCCTAATCTGGGCAATGGAAATAACCACAAACTCAGAATCAGCATAACCAAAACGCTCAGCAACCTCCCGGACATCACCGGGCTTTGCTGAAAAAAACGGGTAATCAATTGACAGAGGAATAAGCCTGATTTTAGCATCCTTAACACCAGCCCTTTTATAAATATCAATCTCATAAGGAGTAACGCACTGAATCAAATCATAACGGGGCAGAACAAGCCTTGTAAGAATCTCAATAAGCCTATTTGAGCCAAGAAGATAAGTAAAAGGGCGCAGCGCCTTTTTCTGCGGGGCAACAAACCCGGCAAACTGCGAAGGAGGGTAAGGACGCAGATGAACCTGCAAAAAAGCACCTTTCTGGCTACGCAAATAACGGTAAATTGAAAGAATATTTGAAAAACGCCTAACCTTATAATCGCCAACCATCTCCTCAGGAGCAGCAATGTTATTGCCGGACTTATACTCCCTTGTAGGAGCAGTATTCCTCAAAGTAACGAACTCAACCTCATAACCCCTATCGCCCATAATCTCCGCAGGCATCAAAAAATAATCCTCACGCGGATGCATGACATAAGGCGCATTAAACGGGTAAAAAGGCACAAGCTGCAAAAACTTTTTTGGCATGAAATGAGCAATTAAGGCAGCGTTTAAAAAGCTTTACACAAAATATTTAAAACAAACCTGACAAAAAGAAGAAGAAATGAGCTGGCTGAAAAGGCTTTTTGGAATAGATTACAACGGACTACAGAATCAATTTAATATTGGTTTCAAGGAGCTTGCAGAAATGGCTGATGATATAAGATCATTAGGGAGCAACTTCAATCAACTCGCCACGCTTGCGGAAACCATAGACAGAATGGCGAGAAATAAAACTGAGGAGGAGTTAAGAAAAAACCCGACATTTGAAAAGGTTTTTAAAAATTTCAATGAAACACTATCGCAAATCAAAAAACAACTTATATTTGCGCTTTCTTTAGAAGAAGCGATGAAAAGAAACGAACGAAAAGCTGGAACTGCAAATGCAAAAGCTGCTGCTGGCCAACCGCCTCCATGGGGGGTGGAGTGGGGCGCGCGAGCTCCCCCCCGCTGAAACAACAGAACTGCAATGCCTGTTTGTAAGACACTAAGAACGCCTTGAGCCAAAAAACCGCAAAACAGCAATTACTACGGCGAGAACAACTATGCCAGCAAGTATGTAAAAGCGATAAGCAAAAGCAAAATCCCTGACTGAAGAAAGAAAGCCAAACACACCCGAAAGCAGGAATACGCCTAATCCCATAATCCTGCCACGAACAGAATAAACAAGCAAGCCAACACCTGAAAGAAGCGCAACAACCGCAACAACACCCAAAAGCAAGGAATAGCGCCTGAAAGGGCGGCTCTGATTGGAAGCAGGAGCAACTCTTCCTGAAACGGACTTTTTCGCAGCTTTTGCAGACTTGGCAGACTTTTTTACCTCAGCTGCGGCAGCATCCTCACTATGCGCCCTGACACGCCTTAAAAAGAAAACAACCGCAAGAACAAGGACAACAACAGCAATGCCAAGGAAAAACCTGCCGGAAAAGAAAGCAGCAGAAGAGCGCAAAATACCAGATGCATTAACTTCAGGAAAAGACAGGTTAAACGCAGGCAGGGAAAACTGAGGAAAGCCAGTGCCATTCACAACAGGGATTACACTTTCATTACCGACAATGGAAGGAGAAAGCGAAACAAGATAAACGGAAAGAGGCACAAGCACAATCACTGCAGCAATAGCCAAAGCAATAAGAAAACTATGAGAAGGACTTTTCCTGTAATCAAGAGAAATGTAACCCTCCCAGCCATAATGCCGGACTTCAGGCTCAGAAACAATCTGCTTACGTGACTGGTTTGCCAAAGCCGCTGCAATTATCAGGAAAAAAACCTCAAGAGGAACAAGCAAAAACAACCCGACCAAAGCGAAAAAAACAGCATCCTGCATAAAAACACCCTCCGTTACCACTTTAAAATAGCTATCTTTTATTTAAAGTTTACGGAAAAAAAACAAAAGAAAAAGGAAAAAAACAAAAAAAGCTCAGTAGTATGTCTGGCTCTCGCCTTCCTCTCCGCCCTTAACGCGGCGGAAAGCAAGCACCAAGCCAACAATCACAAGCACTGCCACAGCAACAACCAAACCGGCAGTCAGGGCATTCCTCAACGAGCCTGAAAACGCAGGCTGCGAAGACTGTGCGCCAACAACCGATGCCTTCAGCGCAAGCGTCTGAAGCGCATTTCCGGCAGAGTCCTTAACAGACACAACGAAAACACGCTCGCCTGCCTGAGCAGACGGCCTGGCAGCAACTGAAACAAATGCAGTCTGAGTTGTGCCAGCCTTCACTGTAATCAGGTTGCTTGGACTAATCCTGAAATCAGCCCAGTCAGCACCGTCAACAGAGAGCATGAAAGCCCTTGAAGACGTGCCTGAATTTGTTATAGTAACCGGATACGAAGCAGAGCCGCCAGCAACTATTGACTGGGACTCACTGCTGTAAGCAATTGTGGTCTTGCCCTGCACCTGAGCCTGCTGAGGCGCTTCAGACTCCTCACACAGCCCCTTCTTAACAGTAATAGGCTTGCGGGCAGTTACCTTTTCATCACCCTCATCAAAGGTAACTTCAGCCACAACATCATAAACACCAGGCTTGGTGCAACTGTCAAGCTTCAGGAAAAACTCATCTGAAGTAACAGACTCATCAGCATCAAGCTCGTCAATGAAGTCAGCAGCAGGGAAAGGCGTAATACCAAGCTCAGGGATGGAAACCTTAACCTTCACATCCTCCTCACTGGAATCACCGAAGTTCTTAAGCCTCACAGTCGCCAAAACAGGGCGGCCTGCCTGAACATCCTCCTCAGGCGTAACCTCAAAATCCTTTATGACAACCTGACTGTCAGAAGGCTGGATCTTAACGCCAAACTCCTTCACAACAGTGTTGCTGCTTCTGTCAGAAACAATAACTCTCAATAAATACTTGTCCTTGTTAGCCCTCTCAGGAAGCGTCAAAGTCAAAGTCTTAACAACAGACTCGCCAGCCTCCATGTCAAAAGGCCGCACATTATCACTAATCCTCTCGGACTTGCTGTGTTCAAAACCGCTGATTATAGCAGAAATCTCAACATTGGGAGCTGCAGCAGTTGCAGAAAGCTTAACATCCACATCAAACTGTTCACCGCGCTCAAGCTGCCTGACAGCCGTAACGCCCTCAGTAAGGGAAAAACCATCAACCTCAACAGAATCAACAGCAACCGGCAACGCAGCCGCATAAGCGGAAACTGCCATCACAACAGCCACCATCAAACCAAAAACCACAGCCAAAAATCCTTTCATTTTATAACCACCCCAAAATCATTATTCAATATTTCACACAGCAAACCAAGACCAATATATAAAGTTTTCGTTTATTTAGTATATAAAAGTAGTAACTATCTTTTACTATCCTATTGTAATTACTCTGTGCGTGATGCGACGACTGCCGCCGCTTCCGACGATAAAACTGGCATAATAATCACCCTTTTTTGAAATGCCGCCTGCCAGAGGAAGAACAACAAGACGCCTGCCGCCCTGCTCAACACCAACCCTCTTTGCAGCCCTCAATCCAAACTCAGGAATAATGACAGCAACCCTTCCATCGCTCAGTCCTGAATCACCATCATGGCTTACCACAGCGGAGACAAAGGAAGCATCTCCAACAACTACAACAGAATCAAGCGACAGGCTTTTTTGCTGAACGCCCTTTGCACCTGCTGCTGAAGAAAGCAGAAGCAGCAACACGGCAGCCACAACAAAAAAACTTTTCATCAAAGAGGGAGCAGTCAAGACTGTTATATAAATTTTGCTATTTTAAAATGATAACAGGTTTTAGAAAAACTACATAAGTTTTGATACATCTTGTATGTCGCTTTCATGCGTTCATTCCGCAGGCGCGTTTCATTCAGCAGTCAAGAACCACACTGCTCAGAATACGCAAACCATACACAACACCAACCCCCGAACGGTGGTTCTTAACATTTAGTAGCGGCTAATTATGTCCTATTACTTTTGCCCGCTACTAAATAGAGGAAAATCATATTAAAAACTTTGTCATCTATTATAGCTTAATGCCGCTTTCTGAAGTTTCCCAGAATCACAAGGGAATTGAGGACTACAGAAAGATTATGGGCAAGCCACATCAACATAAGGGGCTAACCTCAAAAGGCAAATACCTTACAACAGAATCCTTCTGAGAGGAAACGACAATCCTCAGGTAATAATCGCCCTTAACAGCATCCTGA
>JACPBT010000075.1 GCA_016180145.1 Candidatus Woesearchaeota archaeon
TTATGGAAACAATAGCGTCCATGATAGCAACATGGAAACAACAACAACTGCCATTGTTCACTACGTTAAAATCCCACTTATAAACCGTTAGCAGATACCCCAAATCAATATCTTTTTAAACCTCCTCTTGTTGCCTTTTTCTATGGTAAAGCAGAAGCATTCGCGTTCTGAGCGCAGGGTTAAGGTGAAGACCCCGTCAGGCAGGGTTGTTATTCATTATAAGCCGAGGCGCAAGCATCTTGCTTCCTGTTCGGGCTGTGGGGTAAGGCTGTTTGGCGTTTCTTATGGCTTGGGTGTTGCTTCTTCAGAGAGGGCGCCTTCAAGGCCATTTGGCGGTGTTTTGTGCAGCAGGTGCAGCAGGCAGGCTGTTAAGGAGCGTGTGGTGAGGTAAATGTTCAGCGTTGGCAGGCTTTGCGTGAAGATTGCTGGCAGGGATGCTGGCGGTAAGTGTGTTGTTGTTGATGTTGTTGATGATAATTTTGTTCTTGTTGATGGCAATGTCCGCCGCAGGCGTTGCAGTATTTCGCATCTTGAGCCTTTGCCTGATTCCATTGAGATTAAGAAGGGCGCTTCCCATGAGGAGGTTGCCGCTGAATTCAGGAAGCTTGGCATTTTGGCTGTGAGAAAGTCTTTTAACAGGAAGGAAAGGCCAAGCTCTGAAAAGCCTGTGCAGCAGAAGAGGCAGCGTAAGTCTGAAAAGAAGGTTTCGGAAGTAAAAAAGGCTGTTGTTAAGAAAGCAAAAAAATGACTTCGCAATTCGTGTTGATGGCCCGTAGTTTTTCTCAGCTTAGGGGCAATCTTATTTTGGCTCTGCCTTTGTTGTTTTATTATGCTGCGTCTGTTCCGCTTTCTTTTTTGACGGTGCTGGTTTTTCTTTTGCCCATGGGTGTTTTTCTTGTTAGTCATAGCATGGTTGTTTCGGTTGTTGTCGGCGCTGTTTTGTTTTCTTTGGTTGTTTTTCTTTTTTTTGTGGTGTATGCTTTTTTTCAGGCTTCCCTTTATGGCATGATTTGTGATGTAATACTGAAGGGCGGCACTTCTTTTGACAGGATTATGCTTCATGGCAGGCGCTTTTTCATGCCTCTTTTGAAGACGTTTTTTGCTTATTTTGTGATACTTTTGAGTTCTGCCCTTGTCGCTGCTGTTTTGCCTGCTTTGGGGTTTGTCGTTTTTGGTTTGTCCGGTGCAGTGGCTCTCGGTGTTGTGGCATTTATGTTGTGGATTGTTGCAATGCTTGTGCTTTCTGTCCTTACTTTTTTTTCATTGCCGATTGTTCTTTTGGATAATGTTTCCGGTTTTCGTTCAGTTAAGCTTGCCTTGAAGTATGGTATTGGTAATTTTTCTCATTCTGTTTCTGCTGCCGGTGTTTTGTCGCTGGTTGTTTTCGGTTTTCTTGTTGTTTATGTCATAGTTTCTTTGCCTGCGTCTCTGGCAAGCGTTGCTTCCGAGTTCGGCGGTGTTGGTTATCTTGGTGTTGCGCTGTTTTTTGGCGTTCTGTCTTATGGAGTTAGCATTTTGGCTTCGTTAGTCCTGTCTGTTGTTGTTCCTGCTTTTCTTTTCAATTCTTACATTGACAGGAATCCTGTTAAGAAGTGGAAATAATTCTTTTAAGTTCTGTCAGGTCTATCTCCATGGCTGAGACCGGCATTTCAAGCTGCCAGTTTGTAAGCACTTTTGGCGATACCTCTCCTATTATTCCTATTTCTTTTCCTTTTGCTTTTATTGTTCCGCACCTTCCTGTTATGAATGACGGGTGGTTCAGTTGCGCAAGGGCGTAGTTTAGCCCGAGGCTTTTCATCAGCACATTAAGGCATTGTTTTATTTCTGTGAAGTCTGCGTTTGTGTGGGATGTTGCAAGCGCTATTTTTTCGCTGTCGCTTATCCTGTTTCCTTTTCTTGTTGTGGCTGTTCCCTGTTCAAATATTCTTTGTGGGAAGTCGTTGTGCATGTTTTTTGAGAGGACTTCAAGCATTATTGGCGTGAGCCAGCTTCTTGCTGCCGAGAATGTTTCTGACATTATGTTTTCTATCTCAACAATGCCTGTGTTTGTTGTTTCCATTTTTTCCTCAAGTACTGCCTTGTTGCTGAGTATTGGGCTGAGTATTTCCTGGAATCCAAGCCCTGTCGCTATCCCCCGGATAGCGTCTGCGAATTCGTTCATTTGTGTTGTCGCTCCCGTAGTGTAGCTTGTGAGTTGTTCGCTTTCTATGTTGTTGAAGCCGTACATTATTGCTGCATCTTCAATTATGTCAAACGGGTGCAGTATGTCTCTCCTGTAATCCGGGATAGTTACGGTGTTTCCTGAAACGTCGTATCTTGCTCTTTCAAGCAGCTCTTTTGTTTTTGCCGGGCTTAGTTTCAGCCCGGTTAATTTTTCAATGTCTGATTCTGAAATTTTTGTTTTTTCTGCGAATTTGTGCGGTGTTGTTGTTTTTTTGCCGTCACGGTTTATTGTTACTGATGATATTTTGAAGCCTCTTTCGTATAGGTTTTGTGCGAATATGTTTGCTGCGAGGTTTACAGCCTCTTCGTCTGTGCCTGTTGCTTCAAACATAAGCTCTTTGTCTCCTGCGGCAAGCCTTCCGGTAAGGTTTGAGTTTATTATTGGTATTAGGCTTAGCACTTCGCCGTTGCTGTCCATGAGGAGGGGGTATCGTTCAAATTCCTTTATTATCCACCCGTATTGCCTTCCTTTCGGGTGCTTCTCCAGAATTTCATTGAGTTTTAGTTTTTCGCTCATTTCAAGCGGTTCAAACTTCACCGATTCAGGCAGTGCTGCTTTGTAATGCACCGGGAATTTTATTTTTCTGTGCGAGTATAGCCCTATTGATACTTTCTGCCTTCTTCTCCCATAGCTTTCGCAAAATTTTTCCTGGAGCTGTATTAGCTGCTCAAGCAGGTATTTGTCAATTTGTTTTCCTTCTGCGATGAATGATGCTATGCTTGGCCTGAGCTTTTTTACTGCGGGTTCTACTATTATTTCGTATTTGCTTTCTTCTGTTTTGAATTTTGGCAGCCCTTTTTCAATTCCGAGCACGCCCCTGAAGAATCTCGCCAGTCCTTCTGCACACCACATGTATGGCAGGTTTGTGTCGTCAAGCGACATCTTTGCCTCGTCTTTTTCTTTATTGTATTCCTCAACCTCTGCTTTTGCGTAGAGTATTGCGAGGTCTTTGAATTCCTCAATTGGCAGCTTTTTTCCGAGGAGTTGCTGGAAGTCCCTGTATGAGAAGCTTATTGTCGGCATTTCATAGCACCTTTGCGTTTCTTAGGTATTCGAGGTCGTGGCTATAGAGCTGCCTTATGTCTTTCAGCCCAAGGTTGAACATTGCCACTCTGCCAAGCCCTATGCCCCATGCTATTACTGGCTTTTCAACGCCAAGCGGCAGTGTCATTTCAGGTCTGAATATGCCTGCGCCTGCCAGCTCTATCCATCCCATTTGCGGGTGTTTTGCGTATAGGGCTGCTGATGGTTCTGTGAACGGAAAGTATGATGGCGCTACTCTTATTTGTTCTGTGTTGCAGAATTCTTTTGCAAACAATCTTAGCAGTCCGAAGAGGTGCTTCAGGTTAAGTCCTTCTCCTACTACAAACCCGCCTATCTGGTCAAAGTCTGCGTTGTGCGTTGCGTCTATTACATCGTATCTAAAGCATCTTGCTATCTGGAAGTATTTTCCCGGTATTTGCAGTTCTTTTGAGCTTAGCGTTCTTGGCGATATTGATGTGTCATGGCTTCTTAGTATGAGCCTTGCTGTTTTCCTGTAGTTAAAGCTGTATCTCCATCCCTTGCTTCCGGCAATTCCTTTTTCGTGTGCATCCTTCACCCTTCTTACGAGTTCCATTGGCAAATCCTCTGCGTATTTCGGCTCTTTGATGTAATACGCATCATGTATGTCTCTTGCTGAGTGGAATTGTGGCATGAATAGCGCGTCCATGTTCCAGAATTCGCTTTCCACTATTGGCCCTGTCATTTCCTTGAATCCAAGCCCTATAAATCTTTTTCTCACATTGTCAAGGAATTGCCTGTATGGCTGTTTTTTGCCTGTGAAGATTTCAGGCACAGGAGCGTTTATGTTGTAGCTTCTAAGGTTTGCTTTCTGCGATTCCCAGCTTTTTATCATTTCCGGGGTAAGCCTGTCCACTACCTTTTCTTTTATGGCAGAGTCTGCTGCTGCCTTTCTGCCCTGTGGAGTGAGCCTTGCTGAAATAGCTTTTTTCACAGCAATTTTCACTATTCCTTTTCGTTCCTTCAGGATTTCAAGCGCCTTTTTCTCCTGCTGGCTTAGCTCGCTTGTTTTTGCTGGCAGCTTTTGGAGAAGCTGCTGTTCCGGTATGTTTGCTTTTCTTCCTTCATTCGTTATTTCAAATAAAGTCTCGTTTCCCCTGCCTATTGTTATTAGGTTTCTGCTTTTCAGAGTTCCTATGCTGGCGTTAAGTTCCTCTTTTGTCAGGCCTGCCTTTTTCATCAGCTCGCTCATTTCAAGGCTTTTTTCTTTCAGCGCTTCAAGAAATCTTTTTTCTGGCAGCCCTTTTTTTGCGTATTCTGCTCCGTTTTCTTCCAGTTCAGCAACTTCGAATAGTGTTTCATTTACTTCGCACAGTCCCTTGTTTTTCAGCCAGTGCAGTGCGTGTAGCACTTCAACTTCCTGCATTCCTGATTCTTTTATTATTTCCTCTTGGGATGAGAGCTTCTCAAGAAGTGGCAGCACTGCCCTTTCCAGCCTGTGCAATCCTGCAACTACATCTCCTGCCATGTTCATTCAGTCTCCCTGCCCCATATTTAAAGGTTTTCAGATGCAGTCGTAGCAGTCGTTGCAGTAGTTACTGCTGCCCCTTGTTAAGCCGCTACCTGTTCAAATATAGCAAATCACTTTAATAATCGGAACTTTGTTCCTAACGAATAAGTGATTTGCTTATTAGGAAATAACCTTACACTCATTTCAAATCATACGAAAATTAAGGTTATTTCCTATAGCTCGGTTTATAGTGCATTTCGCCCATTGCTATTAATGCGTAATCCGTCCACTCTCTGCTTCCACCAACTTCTTGAACAACTCTTGGTTTATCCAAAACACGAACATCCTTAAGGTGTTGGGCAATCATAGCCTCAGGGAGTAATCCGTAAGTAACTTTTCTCGCATTAAGTGCATTAACCAGCTCCTCAACACTGCCATATGTTGCAGTCTTTGCCCCGCTATACCAGCGAGGATGCCATACGTCTTCCTTAGTCAAGCAACCTACCTGATTATCCCCCTGAAGCACACCAACAACAACATCATTTATTGACATTTTAATCATCTCCGCAGCTTATAGCCCTGCCGGCTTTCTTAAATTTTTATTTGTTATAGAAATCCAACCTTCGCCCAAAACCTGAAGTTTTTCAGACCAAAAATTTTGGGCTTGTGTTGGAAAGGTGTTTAGCAAAATGAGAATTCAAATCCAAAAAACGCGATTTTGCCTTTCATGCGCTGTGCAAACCAGCTCTTATTTATATAATTTGCTGTCTTTTGCGCTTTATTGCTGTTGTCAAAAAAGCCTCAAACGCATTCCCATAACAACCTTTAAATAGGAGTATCCCAAAGTAGTTAAGAAAAGTTAATATAGTAGCCCTTGTATGTTACCCCTTAGCAATTAAAAGGGGGGATGGTAAAAATGATTGTGAAGGAAGAATTTTTAAGCAAGTTGAGAACGTATTTCTCTTTGAATTTGTATGAAGTAAAGATTTGGACTGCGCTTTTGTCAAGGGGGGCGGCATCTGCCGGCGAGCTTTCTGACATTGCTAATGTTCCGCGCTCTCGCTCTTATGATGTTCTTGAGAGCCTTGAGAAAAAGGGATTCCTTGTTATGAAGCTTGGCAAGCCCATCAGGTATGTTGCTGTTTCTCCTGCTGAGGTTGTTGAGCGGGTTAAGAAGCACATGCGTGAGGAGTCTGACAGGAAGATTAAGCGCCTTGAGGATATGCGCAACACTGAGATTATTGACGAGCTTAAGACTTTGCATACGCAGGGTATTGAGCTTATTGAGCCGTCTGACTTGTCCGGCAGCCTGAAGGGCAGGCATAATTTATACAATCACCTTGACCTTATGATTAAGGGTGCTGAGAAGTCAGTTACCATAGCTACGACTTCTCAGGGATTGTTGAGAAAGATTGAGGGGTTGAAGCCTACTTTTGAGAAGGTAAAGAAGCGTGGCGTTAAGATTAGGATTGCCGCCCCTATTACAAGGGAGGCTAAGGATGCTCTTGCTGATGTGGCTGAGCTTGCTGATGTCAGACATACTGATATGCGGGCAAGGTTCTGCATTGTTGATAGCAAGGAGATAATGTTCATGGTGCTGGACGACAAGGAGGTTCATCCTACATATGATGTCGGCATCTGGGTTAACACGCCTTTCTTTGCTTCATCGGTTGAGAAGATGTTTGACAGCCAGTGGAAGGGCATGGGAAAGGCTGATGACATTATCAGAAAGGGTTGAGTTCAGCCTTTTATGAGGTATAGCGCCAGTGTTATTATGCCTGCTGTTATGAGTGCTATTGATAGTGCGAATATCAGCATGTATCCTGGCGCGTTTTTTATGTTTATTGATACTTTGAGCGGGTTTTTCCTTTCTTTTTGTGTTTTTTCTTCTGTTACTGCGAGTGCGTTTTCAACTTCATATACAGGGTAGCCGTTTTCCACGAGGAGCTGCCTTATCTCAGCAGGCTTTTTTCCGTTTTTCAGCTGCATTGCAGCGTATTCCATAAGGTCCATGGTGGTTTCTCCATCCTTGTAGTATTTAATTATTGCTTTTTTTAGAAAGCGGCATAAGTTTTGCATATATTCACTTTCTAATTAGTAGTTCTTGTATCTCATAAGCACTGCTATTCCTCCGAGTGCGTCCAGTTTTTTCCCTGCTTCGTTTTCTGAGTTTATTATGAACACCTCGCTGCTTACCGCCTCCGCTCCTTTCATTGCCTCTTCCGCTTCTTTTCTGTTTTTTTCTGTATGGCTGCTTGTTATTAGGAGTATTCTCGCATTTCCTGTGCTGATTGCTTCTCTGGTTTCTTTTTTTCCGTATGCCGCAAGTCCGTCTTTTCCTATTTCTTTCATCAGCTCGTCTACAAGCTGTGATTCCTGTGATGCGCGCTGCCTTCTGAGGACTTCCTTTAGTTCCGGCCTTTTAAGGATTTCCTCAAATGAGGACATTCCGACAGTGCTGCATGTGGCAAGGACTGTTTTTTTTCTTAGTGCCGTGTCTTTTATTTCTTTCATCAGCTCATCCTTCCAGAATGCCGGGCTTGCGATTATTACTGTTTCTGATTCGTATCTTTTTGCGTATTCTGTGAGTTTTTCTGCCACTTCTTTGTAGAAGTTTTCTGTTGCGCTTTCAGCTCCTTTCTTTGCAACCTTTCCTTTAATCTGTGAGAGCGCTTCATATCCTTGGCTTCTCAGGAGTGCGAATGCCGCTTCTTCCCTGTCCAGTGCCACCATTACTGTGCGCTGTTGTCTGCTGGTTGCCTGTTCAAGCCTGCTTAGCTGGTATTTTGGCCATTCCTGTTTTGTTATCGTTGCCACTGAGCCTTCTTCCAGTGTTATTGTGTGGTGGCTGCCTTTTGGGATGTCTTCCTTTTCTTCGTTTGTTGTTCCGCTTATTCTCAGCGTGTTGCTTCCGAATTCGGTTGCCTCTGTTCTTATTTCAAGGAGCATTGTTTTTTTTGATGCTTCTTCTTTTTCTCCGAGTTTGATTTTTCTCGTTGTTTTTGAGAGTATGATGTCCCCCTTTTCTATTATCTGGCTCAGGTGCCACAGGTCGTCTGCGTTCTCAATTGCAACCGTTACTTTTCCATTTCTAAGCTCTTTTTTTATTATTCTCATGGGCTGCTGTGTTTTTTTGCTGTTTTTAATAGTTTGTTATAGCCTTGCCGGCTGGCCGTAGCTGTGGCCGTTACTACTGTTGTTGAAAATTATTGTCTTGCATAACTGCCTGAGGAAAGGAAAAACTTTATAAAGAAAATTCAGGATTTATGCAGGAGTGATGAACAAGAAAGCTCAGCCTTCTGGAGGTTCTGCCGCTGCACTTTTGGTAATTATTGCGTCTTTTATCCTGCTTTACATTCTTTTCCTGCCTGGTAAGGATAGGGAGGAGCTTCTCGGCGCTGATGGCGGTATTCCTCCTTTTGTTGCTTCTGAGGTTGTTGGCAGTGTGCTTCTTAAGGAGCAGCCCGGCACTTTGGCAAAGCTGAAGGAGCGGGATTTTGAGCATTCCATACCCTCTTTTAATATTGTTGCTGAGAAGGAGGATGTTGTGCTTAAGAAGGTTGATTCGCTGTTTGTTGATAATTCTGAGCCTTCACGTGCCATTCCGTTGTCTTTTAAGGATGGTGCAGAGAACGTTCTGTTGTCTTTCTCTGTTGAGGGGCATAAGGGAACTTTGAGCATCAGGGTGGATGGGGAGCGTGTTTTCCGGGGTGAGGTTGAGCGCAATGTTGAGCCGATTTCTCTTGACGGGCTTTCCGGCAGCAGTGTGATTGAGTTTTCTGTTGACAAGTCGCCGTCATGGATGTTTTGGTCCAGGAACTTTTATGATGTCAGGAATGTGCAGGTTTCAGGCACTGTTTCGCGGCTTTCCGGCAGCGAGGCTTTGAATACGTTTTTTGTTTCTGCTGATGAGGCTCGTGCCGATAATATTGAGCAGGCGCATGTTGCTTATTTTGTTGACTGCAGGGGTTCTGTCGGCGGCAAGATTGATGTGTTCTTGAATGGCAAGCTTTTGTCTTCAAGGGTGCCTGATTGCGGTAATCTGGAAAAAACCATCATTGCGCCTTCTGAGCTTGTTGCAGGCAGGAATGAGCTTAAGTTTTCCACATTAAGCGGCCGCTATCTTGTTGACCGTGTTTTTGTGAAGGTTTTCCTGAAGAAGCCTGTTTTGCCTGTGTTTTTCTTTGATGTTAACCGGAGCCAGTTCAGGAAGATTAGTGACGGGGCTCTTAATTCAAGCCTTTCTATGAGGTTTGTTGATGATGGTGAGAGGAAGCGTGCTGTTATTGATGTTAATGAGCATCGCATTTTCCTTGATACGAGGCAGAAGTCTTTTTCAAGGAACATTGATGCTTTTGTGGTTGAGGGCAGCAATTCGCTTTCTGTTGACCCTGAAACTACCCTTAATGTTTTGGAGTTGAAGGTTTCTGTTGATTGCAGGAAGGAGAAGGATTGTCGTTAATGTCTTTCTTTTAGGTATAGTGTTATCAGGTATGGCGCTGTGAAGGCTATTGCGTATGTTATGGCTGCTGTTTCAGGCTCAAAGCTTGTTGCTATGCCAAATGCTTTTGCTATTTTTGGCGCTGATGATGATGTGGCGAGGATGCTTATTATTGAGAATGATGGCACGAGGATTATGGCTGCAAGGTGGTGGTGCGTGCTTAGGTTTTCTATTTTTGTTATCAGCAGGCTGAATACGTAGCCGAACAGTATTGCAATGGCTGTTAAAAAAAGGTTGAACACGGCTGTTGTTGTGAAAATTGCAAGAAATGTTATTGCCACCGCTGCGAAAATGTTTGTTATTGTGAGGGTTAAAAGTGTTGTCCAGTAGATTATAATAGCGTAATTTTCAGGTTTTTTCTTACTCTCTTTCGCCAAACAGCATCCGCTCCACGTATTCTATGTATTCTTTTGTTTTATTGTAGTATTCCTTGGTTGTGTCTATGTCCACGTTTACTATTCCTGTTTCTGTTACCGCTGTCATTGTGACGTGCCGCCTGTATTCCTTGCTTCTTGTGTATTCTGCCCTGTTAATCTGCTTTAGGCGCATTCCGAAGTCTACCATTTCTGCTATTTTTGGGTCCTTGAAGGCGGTTTTTGCGAGTTCTCCTTTTAGTCCGAGGTTTTCAGGCTTTTCTTTTATGAGCTTTTTTTTGAGGGCGTAGTCCAGCATTGTGTCAACTGCTGCGTCTATGGCGTTGATTAGCCGTTCTAGCATGCTTTTTATTACGTCAACTGTTCGTGTGACTTTTAGGCTTACATATAGGAGATGGTCTGCTCTTTTCATTTCTTCTCTTGCGTTTTGTAGAATCTCAGGCATAATATATATCTCATATGCATTTCTTTCTATATAAATATTGCTTATTTTGGATGATTTCAAGTTAAGTGGGAAATTGCTTTGCAGTTGCTATGGCTG
>JACPBT010000001.1 GCA_016180145.1 Candidatus Woesearchaeota archaeon
CTCAACAGTTTGTTCAAGAGTTACCATCTGTTCCCCAAACTTTATATTTTATATAAACTGCTTTAAACCACTTTAAATTAATTGCTCTATTCAGTATATACCACCATATATTAAGCCCGGGAAACAATAACCTCTGCCCTGCCCCCACCCGCAAGGGCAGCAATTACTTTTCTGTCAATATTCCTTGCTGCCTTTTCAGCACGAACAGCGAAAGTGCGCTCAGAAGCAAACTCGCCTATCCTCATAACCATCTCATGGCTGCTGCCAAACGATTTATTCGGAATGGCAGTGAAAGAATCCGTAAAGCCGCCAGCCCTTATTGTTATCTTAACACGCTTTAGAGCAAGAAACTTCTGAAGCCCAGCCAGAGAGAAGCCAGCCCTGACACCCACAATACAATCACCATTCCTCGTCAAGTGGCTATCTTTCGTAAACTCAATCGTTGAGCGGTGAGTGGCGAGGATGTTCTCATGGCCATGAATTTCAAACGAGTAATCCATTTTTCCTACCCGCCCTTATTTTCAAGCTTCACCCTTTCAATACCAACTTTTTCATAAGCAGAATCCGAGCTGATTATCCTCTCTGTGCCACAATACGCCGCATTGAAAGAATCAAAAACATTTAATCCATATTTTTCCACATAAAAGGCAGCAGTAAGACAAGCCTTGTGCGTTTCTTCATCCACAGCTACAAGTTCTAACGCATTTGCAAATGCAGCTGTGATGCTGATTCCAAATCGCTTACAAACAATTGCCACTTCAATCATCACTGAAGAAGATGTCCTGATTTTTCCCCTGTTTTCCCTGAGCATCCTGACAGCGTTTTCTTTAAGCCAGTCTGACTCTTTCAGCAATGCAAGAATAAAGTCTGTATCAGCGAACATGCTTACCTGCTTCCTTTTCTGCGCCTTCCCGTGCCATCTGCCTAAGCTCTTTTAGCGTGTAGCTGTCAATGCCTGCCTGCCTGCCAAGCCGCTGAAGCTCTGCAAGGGGGTCATCCGCTATCGGAACAAGCACGATTTCTTTTGGAGTCCTTACCACTGCAAACTTTCTTCCGTACTCGTCTACAGTTTTTGAACCAAGAGTTATTCTCCCCCGCTCATCCGCAAACACAGCCCTCATAACAACTCACCTGTGGGTAAACTGCTTAATTTGTGGGTATTTAAATTTTTCTATAACAAAGTGCATTACCAACTTCTTACAGGTGCAGAAGCGATAAAATCACTCTAAAGAAGCTCGTCAATAGGAGGCTTCTTCTGAACACCCTGAGCCTTTACAGCTTCAGCAGCCTCCTTTGACAGGTCAACACCCAAATCCTTCAATTCAGTAAGATGCATCTGCATGAGCTGCTCAACAATGGCAAGAATGCGCTGCATCTCCTGCCGCTCCTTCGCAAGAACAGCAAGCGAGCCCTTATGAAAGCCAACACGCTCATCCCTGCTCTGCCCCTCAAAACCCTTTGCACCCTTCTCCTCATTGCCAGCTTGCTTTGATTTTGCCATAATCAACAAGGATTTGACACTGTGTTTATAAAACTTGCCCTAAAATCCGGCTGAGTAAACTGATGCATGTTATAGCAATTCATAACAGCAGCAGCTACTGTGACTGCACACACTACAACTTAATCCTCCATCGCTCTTTGAACCACTGGACATTTTCGGAAGATTTGCGCAATGGCATTTCAGGCTTTGGAAGTCTTGAATTTTGGCGTTTCAGCCCTTTTGCCCATGGCAGTGGACATACTGCCGTGAGGTATTTAAACTGATTATCTCAGGTAAGTCTGTAATTGAGCTTAAAGAAAAAAGCGCCACACAGCTTGGCGCAAGAAGTCAACACCCTTAAGGGCATGTGTAAGAAGTTATTAATAAACTTTATGCCGGCGTCGCATAGCTTGGCTATTGCGAGAGGTCAACACCCTCTTGGCTGTAAAAGGCCTCGTGGGTTCAAAGCCCTAGTGGGTGAAAGTCCCACCGCCGGCGCGTTTCCATGCATCATTTTTAAATAGTGTTACGATTGCCTCCATTCATGGCAGCGCTTATGACTGAGAAAGACTGGAAAAGACACATCAGAAGGCTCAGGGCAGAGGCAAACCCGCCAATGACTGATAAGGCAGAAATCAAAAAGCAGCTGAAAAAAGCCATCAGAGAAGCAATACAAAAGCGCATGCCAAAAGAAAGGTTCGGAGTAATGCTGTCCGGAGGGGTTGACAGCTCGCTGATATCACTGGTTTGCAGGCAGCTGAATTCTGATTTCATATGCTACACCGTCGGAACCAAGGGCAGCAAGGACTTAAAAGAAGCAAAAAAGGCGGCAAAAAAATTACGGCTTAAATTGAGATGGAAAGAATTTGAGATTAAAGAAGCAGAAGCAATAATAAAAAAGGCAGTGAAAATAATAGGAGAGGCAAACCCGGTTAATGCAGGCGTTGCGGCAGTAGAAATAGCGGCAATACAGCTCGCAGCAAAGGAGCGCATAAGAAACTTTTTAGGCGGGCTGGGAAGCGAAGAGATATTCGCAGGCTACCAAAGGCACGAAAAAGCAAGCGACATAAACGAGGAGTGCTGGAATGGATTGAAGGAAATGCACGCAAGAGACCTGGTAAGGGACAGCAAAGTTGCAAAAGCAATGAAAGCAAACCTAATCGCGCCGTTCCTTGACACTGCCGTAATTAAACTTGCAATGAGAATACCTGCCAGATACAAAATAAGCGGAGAAACAAAGAAGCTGATACTCAGAGAGGCGGCGGCAGAAATGGGGCTGCCAAAAGAAACAGCCTTCAGAAAAAAGACAGCTGCACAGTATGGAAGCGGCATTGACAAAGCAATGGAAAGAATTGCAAAAGAAAAGGGATTCAGCAACAAAAGCAGCTATCTCAAATCACTGCTGTAATGTCACTACCCCTTCAGACAATTTGCAAGGCAGAAACACGCCCTGAAAACTAAAAAATTTATATACTGGCGGTTATCAGGCCAAAACAGGCAAAGTGTGACTTTTACTGTGGTCCTTATGAAGAAGCTGCTTGCAGCATTATACGGAGCTGTTGCAACAATTGCAATAAAAATCCAGCTTGCATACGCGCAGGCATCTGCGGCAGAAACATACACGGGATATGTCAGGCAGGCTTTTTTGGAAATGCTTGCGTCAGCAAGGGATATGAGCGTTTCAGCGAAACTCTCAATCATAGCCGGAGCCGCAATAATCGCAGCAATGCTTTACCTAAGAATGCGGGACACACCGGCAAATAACCTCAGGAAAGCAAGGGAAATGCACAACAAAGCAGTGGAACACCACAAAAAAGGCGAGCACGAAAAATCAGCACAATACTATCAAAAAGCCCAGCAATACCGGGCAAAGGCAGAGGTGTAAGCAAATGACATGGTATGAAAAACACGGCTACAATGAAGACCCATTCAGCACAAGAAAAGGCGTTTTCATAGAAAAAGCAGTAAACCTGACAGAGCCGGCAGAAGAACTCGCTTACCACATAGGTGCAGGCAACATCATTCTGGTGGAAGGCGAAAAAGGCACAGGGAAAACAGCACTCGTATTTGCAGCAATGGAACGCTTTAAGGGAGAAGGCAGGCTGATTTACTTTGACTGCAGCAAAGACAAAGTTAACCTGAAGAAGCTCCTGCAAAACAGGCACGGCATATTCGGCAAAGTTCTGAACATACTGCCAAAAAACATGGTGCTGCTGCTTGACAACTTCAGGGAACTGCCGATGCAGGAAATAGAGCGCGCAAAATACTACTATGACAACAACTACCTGCGTTCAATCGTATTTGTGGGCAACGGCACATCAACACTGCCTGCAAACATAATGGACCGGATAGGCAACAGAGTCATAAGGCTCAAAAAACTCACAGACAACGATGCCATACAGCTTGTAAAGAACAGGCTCGGCTCACTGGAGCTTCTGCCTGAAAAAACAATAAGAAAAATATACCGGAAATCAAGCGGGGACGCAAACAAATTCCTTGAAAACTGCAGCAAAGCACTTGAAGAAGGAGAAAAAAACTTAAACACAACAGGTGAGCCAAATGAATGAAACATGGTATTGGCGACTCGGATTCTCAAACAACCCATTCACAATAAAACCCGGAGCAACAACAAACGAAATAATTGCTTACCCGCTCCAGCCAATAATGGAACGAATTGAAAAAGGAGAGCCGCAATTCATAGAAGCGCCATTCGGCAGGGGGAAAACAACAATACTGAAAAGCATAATCGCAAAATTCGGCGGAAAAAAGAAAATCGCCTACGCAAACTGCATAAAGCAGGAATGCCTTGATGTGAAAAACCTGCTGAAAAACGCGACAATAAAAGGAAAAATATTCGGAAACATCCCAAAAGAAATGATACTGCTTGTTGACGAAGCGCAAAACCTGTCAGGAGAAGACGCACAGGAAATAAGCGAATTCATAAAGAGCGGAAACATAAAGGCAGTGGCATTCTTCGGCACAGAATACGCAAAAGGCATGCTGCCCGCAGAAACTGAAGCATCACTAAACGGAAACGTAGTCCACCTGCCACACCTCACACCGGAACAGGCCGTAGAACTTGTAAGGCAGAGAATAGGGAACCTCAAACTGCTTCCGGACTATGTAATCAGGGAACTATACGCAAGGTCGGACGGAAACCCAAGAAAACTCCTCCAGAACTGCGAGGATGCATGCAGAAAAGGCGTAGAACTGTCCCTGACAGAACTCACAGTAACAGACATAGCAACGCTATTGAAAGCCCCTGCCGAAAAAAAACAGAAAGCATACGCGCAGGTAAAGGCAAAGCCAAAAGAGCAAAAAGCAGCTACAAAGCGGGCAACAGAAAAGAAAAAACCCACAACAAAACAAAAACCGAAAAAAACGGCACAGAAGAAACAGGCAGTGCGCGAACAATCCGCGGCGATGAAAGAGCCCAGAATAAACTACAAAGGCTACAACCTCAAAAACATAAGAACATATGAGGAAGAATTCGGACTTGAAACAAAGCGGGAAGAAGAGCTACCTTAAATTAATCTGGACCACATCCCCATCCAAAAGAGCATGAGAAGACGGCAGAACCTGACCCCCAAACTTCGCAGAGCGGCCCCAAACCTTAGCATTCCTGAACCTTCTAAGAAAATCGCGATGCAGCCTGCTGCAAACATCAGCCACAGTGCAGCCCTCCCTGACAATAAGAGGAGCGGACAAGTCAGCCCTCTTACTCGCTTCCTTAAGAAAAACCCTGATAAGGTGCAAGCGCGCAAAAATCGCCCTCTTAAGCACCTCAGGGCTGTCACGCTCAGCAGAAAACACAACAGCATCAGGATAAGCCTTCCTGACCAAAGCAAGCTGCCTCTCATCAGCAGTATCAGCCTTGTTAACAACAACCAAAGAGCGCACATAAAAGCGATTGCCCTGAATAACATCAATAAGCTGCTCAGCGCTGACATCCTGCCTGACAACAACAGAAGCGTTATCAAAAGAAAACTCACGCAAAATCCCCTCAATCATAACACGGTCAATCTTCGCAAGCCTGACAGTCGCAGAAAAATCAATGCCGCCACGCTCCCTCTTCTTTATCTTAACATCAGGAGGAGCATCATCAATCCTTACATTCGCATTGTAAAGCTCCTCCCTCAGCACATCAACCTGAGCAAGCGAGTAAGGCTCAGTAACGAAAATAATCAGGTCAGCATTCCTCACAACAGACAAAACCTCCCTCCCCATCCCTGCGCCGGAAGAAGCGCCCTTAATAAGCCCAGGAACATCAAGAACCTGAACCTTTGCATGATTAAACTCCATAACACCGGGAATAACAGTTAAAGTGGTGAAGGCATAAGAGGCAACCTTGGAATCAGCATTGGTAATTTTATTAAGAATAGTGGACTTACCCACCGAAGGAAAACCAACAAGAACAGCAGTAGCATCTCCTGACTTCCTCACAGAATAGCCGGAACCCTTCTTACCCCCGCCGGAACCCTCCTTCTTCTCCCGCAGCCTCGCAATCTTAGCCTTCAAAAGCCCGATATGATACTGAGTGGCCTTGTTATACTGAGTCTTCCGAATCTCATCTTCAATCTCCCTAATCTGCTCATCATAGCCTGCCATAACAAAGAAAAACAAACTCACCCGTTATTTAAGAGCTTTGCGCATAACAATGCCGCTTATACAACCAATAAAGTATATTCCAAACATATAAAAGAAAGGCGCAAGCCCCTATATGAATGCAAGCAGCAGGAAAAGCAGCAGCGCCAATAACAGAGCTGAGCCAGCTCACAGAAAAAATAAGGGAAACAGCAGCATGGCTGCCTGAATACACAAACCTTATGCAGTTTCACATGGCAGCAAACAACCCCCTCCTTTACGGGCTATACTACCAGATTACAGGCCAGGCACTGATGCCGCATGTAAGGCCACTGCTCACAATACTGCCTGCAATACTATATGATGCCCTCAGCAGACAGCACACCGGCGCTATAGGCGAGTCAGCCATTGAAGCAGCAATGCGCCTGCACGTGCAGGACAGGCAACTGCACACTGAAAGAAACCTTGACGAGCTCTACAGGCTCTGCCCAAAGCTTGCCAACCTCCTACACTACCTTGCAGAACCATTCAGGAAAATGACACCGCAGGAATACCATAAAGACAGCCAGAAAGCAGACGAGCTTATAGCAGTCATGTTTGCAGCATACCTGAACCAGTCAATACAGGAAAACCTTGAAGCAATGTGGGAAAAGCCTGTAAGATAACTACGCCACACCAACCAGTCTTTCAATCTCTTTTAGTCCTTCAATACCTCTCCTTTTTAAGCTTTGCACTCATAGCCGGAAAATTTCCGAAAAAATAAACTTCCTAATTTTGGCTTAAATGAGCTAAAAATAGAAACATTTATATCTGAGCCATTTATAGTATCCTGCTATGGCTGAGAAAACAATATTCCTGCAAACATTCGGAGACAGCCCAATTCTGAGAGTCCTTGACTTCCTTACAGTAAATGAGGACTTTGACTACAGCATGACAGATATAGCAAAACTGTCCGGAGTAGGCTACTCAACACTCAAGCTTTTCTGGAACAATCTTGAAAAAAAGGCCATAGTAGCAAACACCCGAACAATAGGGAAAGCAAGACTTTACAGGCTTAACACTAAAAATGCAGTAATAAAAAAATTCAGAGAGTTCTACTGGACAACAACCAAACAAAAAGTCAAAGAAAACGAAATGAAACGCAGGATATCAGGGTTGAGCGCTTCACAGCTTCTCAAGCATGCTTGAAATATTCCACAGCTGCATGCGCGTGTAGGACTCAAGATTCACATCATCACAAATCTGGTCAATAGCCTGCTTAACCCTGTCAACACGCAAAGAAATCTCAGTATTCTCCTGAAGGGCGCTGGCGCACAACTGAAGCTTCTCCTTTACATTGCGCGGAACCGAAAAATCTCCCTGAAGCTCAGCAATGACGCTTATAACATCATCAAACATCTTACCTGGAGCCTTTATCATCATTCTGCATCGCCTCCAAAACCTCTTTCTGAAGGGAAGAAGCATTCTCCCTTATCCTTGACTCCTGGGAATCAATAGACTTTATGCGCAGCTTCAAAGTCTCCTCTTTAGAAGACAAATCACCCTCAAGAGCAGCATTGTCCGCCCTGACCATCACGCTGCCGATAATCCTGTAAGCCTCCTTTGCGCCCTTAAGCTCCTTCAGCGCAGCCTCAACCTCCATGAGCTGCACCTGAAAATTCTGCTTCTGAACAAGCAAAGTCTGCAAACTATGCTCAGCAAGCTGCAACTCACGTATCTTCTCATCATTCCCTGAAACCATCATAACCTCTCCATCTTCTCAATAACCGTAAGCATCTTAGTAATTGAATTAAGCACAGTCCTCAAAGCAACCGAATCAACAGCGCTCACCTCAAAAACAACTTTAGAGCCGCTCTTAACAACCTCATACTTAGCCTTGCCCTTAATCTCCCTATCCTCAGAGGCAAAGCAGTTCCTTATAAAACCACCCCTGTCATCAGCAACAATTGAAGCTTTAAGCATTATAATTATCTTGCCTTAACCTTGGTTGAAGTGCGCCTTGGCTTATAAAGTATCTTGCTCCCACAGTAAGGGCACCTAACCTTCTTCCTCAGATAGTCAGCACCAACTTTCTTATTGCAATCAAAACACTTATACTCAGCCATTTTACACCATCACTCCTGAGCAGGCTCAGCCACGGCAGGAACCGCCTCCTGAGCAGCAACAACAGACACTTCAACCTTCTTTCCGGTATAGTAAGCGCGCCCGGTGAACTTGCTATTGCACTTTGTGCAAAGCCATATGCCCGCAGCAAGGCGCTCAACAGACCTGTAATGGCAATAAGGGCAATTGTTGGTATCCCGCTTCTCCTTCTCTAACCTGCCAATCTTATCCCTGAGCCGGGCACCATAGCGAATACCATACCTTTTAGCAGAACTACGCTTTGAAACAACCATTTTACCCTCAGCACAACCAAAAGGATTGGCACTCCATTTAAAAACCTTACGTTTTTCAAAATTGAATGGGGCTGCCCGGATTTGAACCGGGGTCGCCTGCTCCCAAAGCAGAAATGTTAGACCAAGCTGCACCACAGCCCCATCTGAACAGGATGCTGCGAAGACTTTTTTAAATGTATCGCAATGGAAAGCCTTTTGCAGGCATCACCCCCCTAAAACACTTCCAAAAAATATTAATACAACTTACACTTTTAGTGGTAAAATATACTACTAAAGGTGGTAAAATGCTGAAAACCATAAAAATACCCGAAGAAGCATACAGGGCAGCCAAACGCCTCGGAAAAGAGCTTGAAAAGGAAAAAGCGGCAGAAGGCATATACAATGTGAAGCTCACAACCGCAATCAGCTACGCAATAAGCAACACGCTATCAGAACTTGAAAAAAAACACAGGTTCAGGGCTGCTGCAGGCGGCTGGAAAGGAGCAGACACTGAGAAGATTCTTGACGACATTTACCGTGGCAGGCGATTCAGAACCAGAAATCTCACCTTTGAATGATGGCGATAAAAAATGTATGTGGTAGACACAGATGTTTCAATAGACTACCTGAAAGGGGTTGATAAAGCAGTAGCCCTGATAGACTCAATAGAGGAACTTTACATCACGACAATAACCGCGGCAGAACTCTTCTATGGAGCATACAACTCGCAAAACCCCGACAAACTGCTTCCGCCCCTCAAAAACTATCTGCAAAGGTTCAGGGACATCCCCTTTCAGGTATGGGACTCAATACTCTTCGGAAAAATAAAATCCGCACTTAAGAAAAAAGGAACACCAATAGACGATGCAAACATAATGAACGCATCAATAGCGCTTTCTTATGACTTCACCATAATAACCAGAAACGTCAAACACTTCCAGAATATCAGCGGACTGAAAATACTTGAGCCGTGAATATCATAAGCTTTAACTCCACATTCTTGCTATTCTTGAGTAAACAGAAAGCTGCCTTTTTTCAGGCAATCCCTGCGCAGCCATAACTCCATTAACCAATTTCAGGGCTGTTTCAGGAGTAATCTGAGCGTCTGCTACAACATTTTTATATCCCGGAGCATCCGGAGCAATGTAAAGCACACCTTTTTGCAGTTCTGCGGTTTCCTCAGGAGCTTGCAGGAAAACCGGCACTCCCAAAACTTTTTTTAATTCCTTCTCTTTTGCACGCTCAGACGTCATGCTTTTTTTCCGTTTTACTTTCAATTTTTCATATCTGTCTATTGCCGCTCCTGTTAAAAAAAATCCCGCCAGCCCAAAACCTACTACAACGCCTGTTTGCGCCAGTGTAGGCATCTGCCATGCGCCATAATCAACACTGATGCCTGTTGCTGTTCCCTGCATGTCTCCAGTGTAAAAGCTTTCATTGCGCTCGTATACTGTCCCTTCTGTTGTGTAACCTGCCTGCGCTGCCGATAGTGTCAGGCTCGCATTTGTCACGATTTCATCAAGACTGTCCTTAAGCTCCGCAGTTTTTCTTGAAGGAGTAAAGTCCAAAACCTTCCATTCCTCCTCATCATTGATTTCAAGCCACAGGTGACCTGTTCCATTAAGGTAGCCTTCTGCGATTCTTATATTGTTTACCCCAACTGCGGCAAGAAGCGCGGCTGCATATTCATTTGCGGTTTCGCAATACGCAATCTTCTTATCTTGAAGGGCATTAATTATGTTTTTATAACCAAAGGCATCATCAGGGCTTATTGTTCCATACCTGAAAACGCTAAGATATTTCGCCACAGCCTTTACCTTTTCCTTCGGTGATGCATTGTTGCCAAGCCCTGAAAGCTCATCAGGCAATTCCGCACCAACACGGCTCTCAAAGCTGCCATCCATCCCTGTGCTGGCCCAACGGAATTTGCCATCCACAATTGACAGCTTATTACCTGTCCTCACCCTTGCATACCCATCCCCTGCGCTCAGGTTTTTCGGCTGCATAAGACCTGCTGCCAGCTCATCATTTGTCATGTATGTCGCGCTTGCTGCTTCAAATGCAGGTTGGCCGGCTCCCTCTTGCTGCGCAAGTTGTCCTGCATACTGAGGCGCGGCTGTTGAGTTACTGACAATCTTTACTGAATCTGCCTGCGTGGCGAGAAGAATTGCTGCTAATGCTGCTGCCGCCAGCCCCTCTTTGAAGGGTATTTTCATTTTTTTAACAAACCCTGCTTTGTCTGCCTGCGGCGCAATGGCACCATTGTATATTTCAGGAGCCTGAGCTGTCATGCCATCCTTCTGCGACTCTGCTACTCTTGCCACTATTTTCGGAGGTTCATTGATTTGAGCGTAGATTTCTGCAATTTCCCTGTCCGCAGGATAGGCATTCATGATTACTTCTGCAAGTGTAACAAGAGATTTTTGCCTAAGACTTCCGGCATAACCTGACTTCAGCATGCCTGCAAGCACACGCGGGAGTTCCTTCAGTATTTCCTCATATCTCCCTTTACCTTCCCCTCCAGCCATAATCCTTGATTTTGTTATCGTGCTTTGCAGCCCGTGCTCGTATAGCCTTATATTCACTCCCGGTATCAAAGGAAAAGTCTGAATGTGCCTTCCGTTTTCAAAAAAGGATAAGCCGCCACTTTCGTTCGGGCTATATTCTATGCTTCCCCTTATTCCTTCTGTTTTGAATTCATATCTATGCGCGCCAGTATTGTTCAGCGGCTCGCTGTTTAATGTAACCTGAATGTCAGAGCCTGCGAAAAGCTGCCTTAACCTGCCTTCTGCCATGCTAAACGACTTGCTTGTGTCTATCCTAAGCAACGTTCCTTCAAGAGCGCCTGTTGTTTCTTCAACAGCTATTTTTTCCCCATCACCGCCTGTCTGCCGGCCTATCCTGATTCTTTTGCTTCCTGACTCTATTTCCACTGTTGAAAATTCGGCAGTAGGAGGTATTATGTCCAGCAGCGCAAGAGGGTTGCTGCTTCGCGCTTCTTCAAATAACTTGTCGTCTATTGTTCCGGTGCTTTTTACATCTATCCCATCAGGCGTTATGCTAATATCAACACTAATTCCAGACAGGTAGCCTTTCCCAATCAGGTTGACAACATAATCAATAGGGTGCTCGTGCCTGCTGCCCATCTTTCTTGCCATGTCAGGCAGAGACACCTGCTGGAAAGCGTGGATTCTCGTCATTTTTTCTCAACTCCTGTCACGGCATCAGCTATCCTTCTTGCTGCGCCCAAATCTTTTAGCACATCAGTAGCGTATGCCATAGCAATCTTCCACGGACTTTCTGAGCCATAACGTCCGATTTTTATCTCCCCCGGAGACAACTTGTAATTTTTGTTAGTGAAGGTATAAGGGTTTACCTTTACTCCCTCAATCCCAGCAAGTTCAAGAAAATGACTAACCCTTTTTATGCTCTCCCTTACATACAGGCCATTCTTAAGCGCATCAGTGTCAACAGTATCCTTATAGTTTTGCAGCCATTCTACAAAGAAGCCACGTAAATCTTCATTCACATTTCGCATTACTGCCTTTGCGCTGTTATACACTGCCCCAACCTTGTTCTGCACAACCCTTGGAACTAAAGCGTCAGCCACTCCCCTCAGCATTGAGTCTTCTTCAACTCCTTTAAATTTGCCAAACAATGTTTCCCCAGCTTCTTTTTCTGCCTGTTTTATGTGGTAATCCAATACTGAATCACCTAAAAACCTGTTCAAACGCCTTTCAACTCCCGAAATTTTCCCTATAAGATGCGAATAAGCAAATGTTCCCTCAACATATCCGCCTGCTAAAAGTCCTGAAATCAATGAAAGCCATGTTAATTCAGCAGGAATGCTTACCCCGGCTTCCCTGCTTATATTGAAGTAAGTATAAGCTGCATCAAATCCGCTCTCAATCGTCAAAAGCCCGACCAAGCCAACAACTGCAGCTCCCCCTTTTGCCCCCATTCTCTTGAGCCTCCCCATTAAACCAGTTGCCCTTTCCGGCTTTTCCACCTCCCTTGCCATGTCCTCAAGGTTCCTGACTACCCAACCCTTATCAACAGCGCCGTCTTTGAGCAGCGTGCTTCTCAGGAATTCCGAGTAATCAACAAGCCTTGCTTCAACAGAAGAGTTTTTCAGCCCATCGCTTTGGCTTTTTAGCAGCTCCGCAGCTTTTGTTTTGGCGTATCCAAGCGCTTCAACAAGAACAGGATTTTCAACGACGCTGTCCCTTGAGAATGTCTTATTGAAGTAGTCGCAGTTTACAGTGCCCTCAACGCCAGCGGCTTCTACCTCTCCAAGCTTAATCAGGTGGCTTGTGAGCTTTATTTTTCCTCTCTGCCCGCGCTTTAAAGCCCTTAAGTGCCCCTGAACCATCTGTTCGTCGAAATTTATTGAGCCGGACTCATTTGTGAAAAGCGGCTTGTTTATCTTTTCAGGCGCTGCATCACCGATTTGCAGGTATATAGAAGTTTTAACACTCTCGCAATCTTCAATCAGAGTGTCAACTACCCTGTCAAAGCTTATAGTTGAGGCTTCAGACAGCCTGATTTCAACTGTTGTTCCGTGACTCTGCCTTCTTGTGGAGCGCAGACCCTCCTCCCTCTGAAGCTCCCTGTCAACGACTACATAGCCGCCTTTTTCATCATTGTCAACAGGCATGCTGTCTATGGCTATTGACTCATGCCCTATTCCGAATTTTGCCTTTGCCCCAAGCCCGAATTCCCCTTCTGCGTGCTCAAGCAGTTCGTTCAGCGATTTAAAGAAGCTGAAATAGACATTCTCAATAGTATGCTGGCTCATCCCTATCCCGTTGTCGCTTACCCTGATGTAACGCTCCTGAGGATTGAGGTAAACATCTATCCTTCCATCAGCCATTTTTGCTGTAGCCGCAGCTGCGTTTTGTATTTCCTCTGTTATGAAATGCTCAAGATGCTCAAACTGCGCTGTTATAAGAATCCTTATAAGTTCCCCAATTTGGCATGCTTCCTGTTTCCCACCCTCTCCTGTGCTCTGGCCAAATCCTGCAAGCAACTGCTGGCTCTGCCTCCTCCTTTCTGTTTCCTCGCTTATTCTTGTTTCAAGAGAGTCAAGGCTAATCGCTGCCGCCTCCCTCCCGCCTGATTCTTCATAGAGCCTTGCAAGATTGTAAGCCACCAGAGCTGGACGTATTAATTTTCCGCCTATTTTTTGCCCCCCAAGCCTGAAGCGTGTTTTTTTCCCTGTTGCTTTGAGGTAATTAGGGCTGTGAACTACAATCAGCCTGTCTTCCGGGAAGGTTTTTTCCAGCTCCATTGCCGTTTCAAGGTTTCCAACCAGGGCAATTGAAGGCATTGGCACCCAATTCAATGCATTTGCGCCTTCATACATCCCCATTACATTTCCCACATGTTTTATTATGCGTTCAGCCACCATAACAATTGAGACAAATCAGCACTATTTAAACCTTTCTATTTTTAACCACTTGATAATGACAATAATTATTGCTTGTGGCGCTGCAAAAATTTAAATACTATGCCTGCCCCCGGCAACAGCTATGCATGAACATAATAAAACCGCAGGACGAGCATCTTATTCTTTATCTTCAGCGGCAGCCATTTTACAGTCAGAATAGGGCAGACAGCGGTGCACAATGACAGAAGCCAAACTAAGCGCTAAACAACAGCACGACCTCAAAAAGTTCATAAAAGAACTTGAGGCATACAAGGGAAGGCACACTGAACTTGTGACAGTCTATGTTCCTGCCGGATACGAACTTGTTAAGATAATACAGCAGCTACAGCAAGAGCAGGGCACAGCAGCAAACATAAAATCTGCGTCAACAAGAAAAAATGTAGTAGACGCACTGGAAAGAATGGTCCAGCACCTCCGCCTTTTCAGGCAAACACCGCAGAACGGGCTTGCGGCATTTTCAGGAAACATAGGACCTGAAGGAAGGCAGGACCTGAAAGTTTGGAGCGTAGAGCCGCCAATACCAATACAAACAAAAATTTACAGGTGCGACAAGGCATTCCAGCTTGACCTGCTGCGGGACATACTTCAGATAAAGGAAATCTACGGATTAGTCCTCATAGACCGGAGGGAGGCGGTCATAGCAGAACTTAAAGGCAAAAGCATAGTAGTGCTGGCAAAATACACTTCAAATGTGCCCGGAAAATTCCGCGCAGGAGGGCAATCAGCACAAAGGTTTGGAAGAATAAGAGAAAACGCGGCAAAGGAATTTTACGACAGGATAGGAGAACACCTCAAAGAAACATTCTTTGCCAACAAGGAGCTCAAAGGGATAATAATCGGAGGCCCTGGGCCAACAAAGCACGAATTCGTGGAAGGCAACTACATAACAAACGAGCTAAAGCAGAAAATAATAGCGATAAAGGATGTCACATACACAGACGAATTCGGGCTTCAGGGGCTGCTTGACGCAAGCCAGGACGTGCTTGCTGCAGAGGAGCTTGCAACAGAGAAAAAACTGATGGCAAAATTCTTTGACGGGCTTGCAAAAAACGAAAAAATGGTCGGATACGGAAGGGATGATGTGCTGAAAAAACTCCAAATGGGGGCAGTGGACATGCTGCTCCTGTCAGAATCGCTTGATGACAACGAGATAACATTCTTTGAAGAAGAGGCAAAAAAATACGGGACAACAGTCCAGATAATCTCAACAGAAACCAGGGAAGGAGTCCAGCTAAAGGAATTTGGCGGAATAGCGGCAATGCTCAGATACGAACTGCAACTCTGAATCTAAAGAACGACCGGCAACATCGTTAAGCGCGCCAATCTTCCCGAAATAAGCGCCAACAGCAGCGCCCATTGATTACAATGCTTCCAATAAAGTATATATACAACTCACGCAGCAGCAAATCCAAAATGCTTCAGGAAGAGATAATCAGCGAGTCATTCAAAAGGCTATTCCCAAACGAAAACAACGGCTACGAGGCGCGCATAAAATACTCAGGAAAGCTGAAGCCATACAATGCAAACGTAAGAAAAGCCGGGAACAAACTCATCTTCAGCCTCAGCAGGGAATGGCAAAAAACAGGAAATGAGATAAAAATAGGGCTGATACAGGATTTACTCCTGAAAATAAGCGGAAAAAAAGGCAGGACAGCAAACACAGAGCTATACGACAGCTTCATAAAAAACCTGCACATGGCAACGGCAAAAACAGAACAGGAGGAAAAACTTCTGGCACTCTTCAACGCGGTAAACGAAAAATACTTCAACAATTCACTTGAGGCGCCAAACCTCAGATGGGGCATGCAATCAAAGGCAAGGCTTGCAACATACGACTACCACACAGACACCATCACAGTAAGCAGCATATTCAGGGAAGCAGAGGAAAGCGTGATAAGCTACCTGCTCTACCACGAAATGCTGCACAAAAAGCTGAAATTCAGCAGCGGAAACGGGAGAACAATACACCACTCAATCCAGTTCAGAGAGCTTGAAAAGCAGTTTGAAAACCACCCTCACATGGAAGAGAAACTGAGAAAGCATGCGAGCAGGCACAGAAGAATGGGATGGCTGAGGAATATCCTGTGACATGCGGGTGTGGGACAGAATTGTGTAATTCTTAGTTTGATGGTGAAAGAGATTATGCTTGTTGGTTCTTGCTCATACTAATAAAATGGAGCGAAAGAAATGCTTTTTCTGTCCCACACCCGTGACATGCGCAAAGTATTTAAACCCTGAACCCAAAAACAGGCAGAGATGAAAAAGAGGCATGAAAGAACTACAGCACGCGACACAGGGACACTTATAGCATTCCTGATACTACTGATAGCGGCAATATTCCTCTTCTCAACAGGCAGAGGGACGCCTGATACATCAAGCCTGCTGCGCGACCAGCAGCTGCTGATAGCCCAGCTTTCATCAGACGGCAACTCACCACACGGCATAATCTACGGCAACTCAGTAAACACTGAAAAGCTTGAGAAGCTTGCAAGCAAAGACTACGAAACACTTAAGAAAGAACTGGGAATAAAATCAGATTTTGCACTCTACTTTGAAGACGAGAACGGAAAACCGATTTCTATAACTGGCAAGCCCTGCATAGGGAGCAAATATGTGAAGGTAAGCGGCTACGATTGCGGTTGATAAAATGCCAAGCAAAGCACAAACAATTTCAGCAGACGCCATAATAGCAGTAGCACTTTTCATGGTGGCGGCAATACTACTGTTCTCAGTCAGCACAGACAAAACATCCGAGAAGAAAACAGCCTCACTGGAAGCAGAAAGCCAAAAACTAATCTCAGCGGTTTCAGGGGAAAAGGACGGCACAGAAAAACTGATAGTCGGGGCAAAAGTTAATGAAAAGCAACTGGAATACATAGAGAAGAACCTTGACTACAAACAGCTAAAAGACTCGCTCGGAATCAATGCAGACTTCTGCATATACTTTGAAGACGAGAACAAAAACATCATAGACATAAGCAGCCTTACTGCAGGCATAGGAAACGACCAAATAAACATAGACGGAAAGGCGTGCGGAAACATCGCAGCACTCCCGCCACCTCCGCCGCCATAAGCACTGCAGGAAAATTGTCCCATCAGCAGACGAAAATCGCTAAGTTTATAAACCCAATTCCGGATTCCGCTAACACATGGCAGGGCTTAACGCATGGATAGAGACGCAGCTAAAAAAAGGCTACACCCTCCGTGAAATCAGAAGCTTTCTAATCAAAAAGGGATACGCTTCAAGCGTCGTGAAGCAGGTAGATAAATTCAAAGACACAAACACACCGCAGAAAACAAAAAACTACAAAACCCCTGCTATTGCAGCTATCGCAGTGGCAGTGGCACTCCTTGCACTCTGGCTATGGCCAGCCCTTGAAAACCTGAAGCTGGAAACTGCGGAAGACGCAAGCCCTGAAGATGTAAACGCACTCTGCAGCCAATTCAACGCACAGGGATACAAAACGCCCTGCCATGCAGCAGTCCTGCTCGCACTATACGACACTCCCGGAACACTGCAAAGCGTGACTACAGGGACAATGCAGATACAAGACGTAAAAACCGGGGAAATGCCTGAAAGCGCCATGTGGCTCATAGACATAAAGCCGCAAAAGCAGATGCTGTCAGGCGATGGAACTCCGGTAAAAACTGTCAGGATAGGCGTGGGACTTGAAAAGGACGAAGGGCTGCACAGAAGATACATAACTTAGCCTTAGCTATTCAGAGTTCTGAAGTTCAGAGACAATAAATGTTTACACGATACTTTTTGCTTTACGAAGAGCAACTTCAGGATACTGCCAAGCTGTTGCCTTTCAGATAGCTTTATTAAATCATATAGAGAAATGCGCTGATTAGTGCAAAAAATATGCGCATTTCTAATATAACCAATTGCCTAAATATCCAACATATCATTGCAATTGGTTATAAATTAAAAAAGGGTGTATGTATGCAGTTTTCAGGACAGCCAAATTTGACAAAGAATCTGAAAAGCTTTTTTCTGAGACTGAACAGATGGAACTTGAGGATTTTGAAAGGAAGCAGCTGACAAGTAATCCTTATCATGGAAAACCTCTCGGTTACCCATTTTTCAGGGAGAAGAAGATAGGCGGTAAAAGAGCATATTTTCTTGTTTATGACGACCTACAAGCTGTGTTAATGGTTGGTGTAAGCAATAAAAAGGCGCAGCAAGGAACTATAGATGAAATAAAAACCAGCCTAAAAGACTACTATGAGATTGTTAAAGAAGCCGTCAGGCAACGCGTCTGATTCTGCCTTGTTTTGCATCTTCCAAACTTTCAACAAGTTGGCTTATGAGTTCATGGTCTACCTTTTCAATCTTTTTAAGCCGCTCATATTCTTGCCGTGATACAATTACCGTGTCAGTTTCCATATTTATTGATTCAAATATTGTAATATATAAGGTTTGCTATTTTTGGGCGATGAAGCGATGAGAATTCTTTATAGCTGCCGTTAGGCAGCTTGTGCCTTGTTAAACAGGGAGGTGAGCAGTATGAAGACATTGCCATTGTATGCGGGTTTGGATGTAGCTCAGGATTTTACTGTAGCTACCGTGGTTGATGAAATGGGTAACGCTGTTAGGGAGCTTAAAGTGCCAACTAATGAACAGGGTTATAAGCGGTTGTTTTACGATTTGGAGAACGTTACTGCTGTGTTTGAAGCTAGTAGGAACTGGTCATACGTTGCCAGCTTGCTTAAGCCTTACTGCACTTTCAAGATGGCTCATCCTTTGAAGGTAAGACTTATTGCTAGCGCCAGGATTAAGACAGATGAAATTGACAGCAGGACTTTAGTGCACCTTTTAAGAACCAACTTGATTCCTGAGAGTTACATGCCACCAGAAAGCATCGTTGAGTTGAGAAACCTTGTGCGGTATAGGGTTAGGCTTGGAAGGATGGCAGCTCACTTGAAAAACAGGACTTATGCTATCCTTGCCAGAGAAGGTCATAAGAGCGATTTTAAGCCTTATGAACGTAAGGCTAAGCTTTGGATTCAAAGCTTAAAAATGAATCCTATAAACAGGGATGAGCTGGAATACTCCCTGAAGCTCCTTGAAGAGCATAAGCGTAAGATTGAACAGCTTGATGAGCTACTTGAGAAAGAACGTGTGAAGTATCCTGAAGCTGATTTGCTCACAACGATTCCAGGCATAAGCACTTATTCAGCTCTGCTTATCTTGGCAGAAGTTGGTGACTTCTCAAGGTTTCCTTCTGCTGATAAGCTTGCTGCTTACTCTGGACTGGTAAGCAGTACATACCAGTCGGGAAACACATGCTACCAAGGTAGAATCACTAAGCAAGGCAATACTTGGCTGAGATGGATACTCGTACAGTGTGCACATGTAACAGTCAAGAAACAGCACAGGATTCAGAAGTTTTACTTGAGGATTAAGCACAGAAGAGGAGAGCAGAAAGCTATTACCGCTACTGCTCGTAAAATGCTCACGACGATATGGCATATGCTTCAAAAAAATGAGGCATATCGCGGGTGAGGAAAACCATAACATATGGGTTTCAGAGGCACCTCGGTTTTGCGACTGCACTGTAATGTGCGTGGCTTTGAATGAGGGCCCCGAACCCGACGACGCTAAATGAGGCATACACGAACCCTTTGAATGGGATGCGTGTTTCAGACCTCGTATGGATGTATGTCGTCCTAGAAACCATTATAGCAAAGGAGTATATAAAATTTTATTAAGGAGGCAAGCAAAACAAGGTTAAGCACAAAGAATTCTCATGGA
>JACPBT010000002.1 GCA_016180145.1 Candidatus Woesearchaeota archaeon
AAAAATAACTTTTTCTATCCTGATAAAGCCAAGCTTTTGCAGTTTGGCCAGAAAATAACAGATATAAGAATAACTGCAGCCTATCTCCTTACAAAGGCTATACTGGTTGAATGTACCAGAAGGATTGGAAAGCAATACTCTCAGGATATTTTCTCCTTGATTACTTTGTGTTCTCATACGATATATCTATAAACAAAGTATTTAAATATATTATAGATATATCGATAATATTTCTATTTAAATATGTTGCGTGTGGTTGTCCAGTGTCCAGTGGTTATTGACGGTATTGAAGATAACCTGCTTTATTACAGCTTTCTTTTTACTTTTAATAGAATTCAACAGCAGCCTTTGCTTTTTTCTTTATTTCTTCGTCAAATGTTGCCAGCTTTGACCTGCTTTGGCTGGCGGCGTTTACAATGACAGCGTCTGCCCCTTTGAGGGCTGTTAAGATGGCAAGTTCAGCCGCTTCAAAAGCGTCACTGTTTCTTATGGGAATGACTTTAATCATTCCCTTTTCTATCATTTCTGTCATTTCTGTTATGATTTCCCTTGCAATGTCTTCATTGGCAATTCTTCTGACTGTTCCGCATAGCTCAACTAAGGACAATGCGGATATTATTCCTGAAATTTCGCCTCTGGCAATATTCTCAAGAATGGGGTGTGCCTTTTCGCTGTGCGAGTCTGCAAGGAAAAACGATACAAGGCATGAAGTGTCAAGAAACAAGTTCATTTTCTTTCACGCCTGACTGCTTCCGCTGCAGTAAGTCCTTTAGGCCACATTGCTGATAGTTTTTTGGCGGTCTTTTCTATTGATGCAAGCAGTTTGTCTGCATCAAACGGCTTTATAAGTATCCCTTCCTTGGTTACTTGTGCCTCCACCATTTCTCCTTCCTGCAGTCCTGCTTCTGTTCTGAGATTCTTTTTGAGCACAAACTGTCCTTTTGGCCCAATCCTGCTTACTGTTGTTAACGTCATGCTGTAAAAAAGTAATACCAATATTTAAATCTTGCTCTTTTTTGGGTAGTTTCAAGTTATAGCGGCGGACTTTAATAATCATATAATGTCAGAATTTTCCATCAGTCTATAACTGATGGCAAGCTTTGCTTGCTGTCAATTCCTTCAGGCAAGAAAATTCTGAACACTAAGAACCACCCGTCACCAAAATCAGTAATCTCACCCATCTCTGATAGGTGGTTCTTTAGAACTTGTAAAGTCCACCTAATATAGGCACAGTTAACAACTACGAAAATTAATTTCCGTGCCCATAAGTTGGAAAGCTGTGCCGTAGTTGCTTCTGCGTATCGCCGTAGTTGTAGTGGTCGTTGCTCCTACTGCCGCCAATCGTTACACTATACGCAGCTCAGCGTTCATCAGCATTCGCCTATATGTTTTATTATGCAAAACTTTAAATATGTCAAAGCCTGCAATGTTCTATTGGTATCAGAATTTGGTAGTTGTTACTTTATACTCCGAAAACTTTATAAATAACCTGTTTTCTCTGTTATGTAAATGCTGTCCAATTCCTTCTTTGAGTAGGCAAATGGTTGTAGTCTTAGCTATTGCCTTCATGGAGGGGGGTTGGGTTAGCGCCCTGGTAGTGTAGTCTGGCCTATCATGAAGCCCTGTCGACGAATAAAGGAGCTTTTTATTCGGTAGTCCGGCTTCGACCCGGGTTCAAATGCTGTAGTTGTGCTGAAAGTCCCGGCCAGGGCGTTTCATAGTGGCAAGCTTTGCCTTGGGCCGGTGGCGCAGCCTGGCGCAGTCTTCAGAGTGGAAGATTGCGGGCAATTAGCGCACCAGACTTTTAATCTGGTTGTCGCGGGTTCGAAACACTTGTGAAGGTGGCGGAAGTCCCGTCCGGCCCATTAAGATTTTAGCGTGATAAAATGTCAAAAGCAGCTGATTCGGTGAGGCATGTGCTTGTTCCCAAGCATGTGAAGCTTTCAGACTCTGAGAAGGAGGCTTTGCTTAAGCGTTACAGCATTGCGGTTGAGGCTCTTCCGAAGATTATGAAGGATGATGCGGCTGTTGTTGATTTGTCTGCTAAGCTTGGTGATGTTATTAAGATAGTCCGGCACAGTCCTACTGCCGGTGAGGCGGTTTTTTACAGGGTGGTTTCAAATGCGTGATAATAAGCTTCTTATCAGCAAGTTTTTCAGTGAGCAGTCTTTTGTCCGCTCTGATATTGAGTCCTTTAACCAGTTTATTGATGTTGAGCTTCCGCGCATTATTGAGGAGAATCGCGAGATTGAGCCGACTATTATTCCGCCTAATGTTGATGATTTTAAGATTCGTTTTGATAAGATTAGGGTTACGAAGCCTGAGATTATTGAGGCTGACGGTTCAAAGCGGCTTGTTTTTCCGACTGAGGCGCGCTTGAGGAAGCTTACTTATTCTGCTCCTGTTTACATTACTGTGAGCGCTCATATTAATGGCGCGCAGCGTGAGTCTTTTGAGACTCAGATTGGGAATTTGCCTGTTATGTTGCGTTCAAAGCAGTGCCATCTTCATGCTCTTGGCAGGGATGAGCTTATTAAGCACGGGGAGGACCCTGATGACCCTGGGGGTTATTTTATTATTAATGGGACTGAGAAGGCTATTGTTAAGATTGAGGATTTGGCTTCCAACAGGTTCATTGTTGAGCAGGATTCTGTAGGCCCGTCGCGTTTTGTTGGCAAGATTTTTTCTGAGTATGGCGCTTATAAGATTCCTCACACGCTTGAGTATATGAAGGATGGGGTTCTTTATCTTACTTTTACGAGGGTGAGGCGTGTTCCTGTTGTGGCTGTGATTAAGGCTTTGGGGCTTGTGAGGGATGAGGATGTTGTTAATGCTATTTCATCTGAGCGGCAGTTTGATGAGGTTGTTATAAACCTTCTTGATGCTGCTGAGATTAAGAATGAGGAGGAGGCTGTTGATTTTATTGCCAAGCATTCCGGCATTACGCAGGCTAAGGAGATTCGTCTTGAGCGCACGAGGGAGATTCTTGATAAGTATCTGCTTCCCCATCTTGGGATTTCTGCCGGTGACAGGCTTGCCAAGGCTTATAATCTGTGCAAGATGATTAAGAAGGAGCTTCTTGTTTCAAGGGGTGAGTTGCCTCTTGATGATAAGGATCATTACATGAACAAGCGGCTTAAGCTTTCCGGTGATTTGCTTGCTGATTTGGTTCGGGTTAACCTTAAGGTTTTGATTGGCGATTTGTTGTATAATTTTCAGAGGATTGTGAAGCGCGGCAAGTTCCCTACGTTGAAGGTTATTATCCGCGAGAAGCTTCTTACTTCGCGTATTTATAGTTCAATGGCTACGGGCTCATGGGTTGGGGGCAGGAAGGGGGTTTCTCAGCGCATTCAGCGTCTTAATTTTCTTGAGACTCTTTCGCATCTGCAGCGTGTTGTTAGTCCTTTGTCTGCCACTCAGGAGAATTTTGAGGCTCGTGAGCTTCACTGCACTCATCTTGGCCGTCTTTGTCCGATTGAGACTCCGGAAGGCACTAATATCGGTTTGAAGAAGAATCTCGCTTTGCTTGCTACTGTTTCGCTTGATGCGCCTGAGGATTCTGTTTTGCGGGTTCTTAGGGATAGTGGTATGAAGGTGGTGGCTAAGTAAAATGGCTGATGTTTATCTTAATGGGAAGTTTGTTGGCTCTGTTGATGAGCCTTTAGTGCTTATGGCGTCTCTTAAGGATAGGCGCAGGGCAGGGACTCTTGATGTTAATGTGAATTTCTTTTATGATGATTCTGCTGATGCTGTTTATGTTGAGTGTATGCGCGGCCGTTTGAGGCGGCCTTTGATTGTTGTTAAGGACGGGGTTCCGTTGCTTACTGATGAGCATCTTCGCAAGCTTTCGCGTAATGAGCTTAGCTGGTCTGACCTTGTCAGGCAGGGGATTATTGAGTATCTTGATGCTGCTGAGGAGGAGGGTGTTTTTGTTGCTTTCTTCCCTGAGGATTTGACGCGTGAGCATACGCATCTTGAGGTTGCTCCAATAACGATGTTCGGGCTTACGACAAGTCTGGTTCCATTTACCAATTATAATTCTGCTCAGAAGGTTAATACCGGCTCAAAGAATCAGAAGCAGGCTTTGGGTTTTTATGCTGCTAATTATCCTGTGAGGATGGATATGGATGTTAATCTGCTTCATTATCCGCAGGTGCCTGTTGTTAAGTCGCTGATGCATGATATTGTTGAGTATGAGAAGCATCCTTCCGGGCAGAATGTTGTTATTGCTGTTATGAGCTATAAGGGTTATAACATTGAGGATGCTATTGTTATTAACCGCGGTTCTATTGAGCGGGGTTTGGGGCGTGGCAGTTATTACAGGCCTATGGTTGCTGAGGAGTTGCGTTATTCCGGCGGGCTTGTTGATGAGATTTCTATTCCTGATAAGGATGTTAAGGGTTACAGGAGTGAGGTTGATTACCGCTTTTTGGAGGATGATGGCATTATCACTCCTGAGTCGCGTATTGGCGAGGGTGATGTTGTTATCGGGAAGACTTCTCCGCCGAGATTCCTTTCCGGTATGGAGCAGTATAGCCTGTCTTCTGAGACGAGGCGTGAGAGTTCTGTTGCAATGCAGCATGGTGAGGAGGGGGTTGTTGATACTGTTATTATCACTGAGAACAGTGAGGGCAATAAGCTCATTCAGGTTAATTTGCGTGACCATCGCACTCCTGAGGTTGGGGATAAGTTTACTTCCCGTCACGGGCAGAAGGGTGTTGTTGGTTTGATTGTGCCTCATGCTGATATGCCTTTTACTGCTTCAGGCATTGTTCCTGATATTTTGTTCAGTCCTCATGGCATTCCTACGAGGATGACTATGGCTCATCTTATTGAGCTTGTTGCCGGTAAGGTTGGGGCTTTGTCCGGGCGTTACATTGATGGGAGCGTTTTTGAGTCTGAGCCTGAGGCTGCTCTTCGCAGTGAGCTTCTGACTCTTGGCTTCAGGGATAACGGGCTTGAGACCATGTTTAATGGCGAAACCGGCGAGCAGTTTCAGGTGCGCATTTATGTTGGCAACATGTATTATCTGCGCTTGAAGCACATGGTTGCCAATAAGATTCATTCAAGGGCTCGCGGCCCTATTCAGTTGCTTACGCGCCAGCCTACGGAGGGGCGTGCTAAGGAGGGCGGGCTGCGCCTTGGTGAGATGGAGAAGGATACTTTTGTTGCTCATGGCGCTTCAATGCTTTTGAAGGAGCGTTTTGATTCTGACCGCACCACAGTTCCGGTTTGCAGTTCCTGCGGATTGATTGCCATTTATGATGAGTATAAGAAGCGCGCTTATTGCAGTGTTTGCACTGACTCTGAAACAAGTTTGGTTGAGATTTCGTATGCGTTTAAGCTTATACTTGATGAGTTTAAGAGCTTGTGCATTTATCCGCAGCTTAAGTTGGTTAACAGGTATTGAGGTTTGAAATGGACGAGAATTTTGTTTACAAGCAGGTGGGGAGCGTTATTTTTGGTATGCTTAGCCCTAAGATGATTAAGAAGATGGCTTCTGCGAAGGTTGTTACTCCTGAGCTTTATGATAAGGAGGGCTACCCTGTTGATGGCGGCCTTATGGATGTTCGCCTTGGTGTTATTGACCCTGGTTTGAGGTGCAAGACCTGTGGTTCCCGCCTTAAGGAGTGCATTGGGCATTTCGGCTACATTTCGCTTGCAAGGCCTGTTATTCATTACAATTATGTTCCGGTTATATTGACTTTCCTGAGGAATACCTGCCGTGAATGCTCAAGGGTTCTTCTTGCGGATGCGAAGCTTTCCCAGGTCAGGGATAAGCTTAGGCAGATTGGCGCTGAGAAGGGTCCTGATGTTATGAGGAAGCGTCTTAAGGAGGATATTGCGGCTTCAAATAATGCAGGCAAGTGCCCTTACTGCAAGGCGCGCCAGTTTAAGATTACTATTGAGAAGCCTACTACTTTCCTTGAGAATGAGCGGAGGATTTCTCCTATTGAGATTCGTTCAAGGCTTGAGAAGGTTACTGATGATGATGCGGAGCTTTTTGGCTTGAATGTGCGTGCTTCGCGTCCTGAGTGGATGGTGCTTACTGTTTTCCCCATTCCTCCGGTTACTATGCGCCCCTCTATTACGCTTGAGACTGGTGAGCGCTCTGAGGACGACCTTACTCATAAGCTCGGTGATATTGTCAGGATTAATCAGCGGCTTTTTGAGAACATTAATGCGGGTGCTCCTGAGATTATTGTTGAGGACCTGTGGGATTTGCTTCAGTATCATGTTACCACCTTTTTTGATAATGAGATTGCGCAGCTTCCTCCTGCGAGGCACCGTTCTGGTCAGCCTTTGAAGACTATCAGCGAGCGCATAAGGAGTAAGGAGGGGCGCATTCGTCACAACCTTGTTGGGAAGCGCACTAATTTTTCTGCACGCACCGTCATAAGCCCTGACCCTATGCTTGGTCTTAATGAGGTTGGCGTTCCTGACATCATGGCTCTGAATCTCACTGTTCCTGAGCGTGTTACTGAGTGGAATATTGACTACCTGAAGAGGTTTGTCAAGAATGGCCCTAAAGCTTATCCGGGTGCGAATTATATTATAAGGCCTGATGGGAAGAAGAAGAAGCTCACTGAGGATATTATTGAGGCTACGCTTGAGGAGCTTCAGCCGGGCTACATTGTTGAGCGCCACCTGATGGATGGGGATATTGCAATTTTCAACAGGCAGCCGTCTCTTCACAGGGTTAGCATGATGTGCCATCATGTTCGTGTTCTTCCGTGCAAGACTCTTCGCTTTAATCCTGCGGTTTGTTTCCCTTATAATGCTGACTTTGACGGCGATGAGATGAATCTTCACATTCCCCAGACTGAGGAGTCCCGTGCCGAGGCTGAGCTTCTTATGATGGTTCAGACTCAGCTTATAAGCCCGCGTTATGGCTTGGCTGTTATCGGCTGTGTTCAGGATGCAATCTCCGGCAATTACCTCTTGACTCAGAAGGGCTTTTCTTTGAGGCGTGAGGATGCTGTTGATTTGCTTTCATCTATTGGCGTGACTGACTTGTCTTCGCTTCCTAAGAAAGAGGTTGTTTCCGGTAAGGAGGTTTTCAGCATGCTTCTTCCTGGTGATTTTAATTTTGCAGGCAGGTCGCGCTCAAAGGATGAGCCTGAGGTTGTTATTGAGGATGGTAAGCTTGTTTCCGGGGTTATGGATAAGAACAATCTTGGTGAGGGTTCTGGGTTGCTTTTGCGCAACCTGCACAAGAAGTATGGGGAGTCTTTTGCTGTTGATTTGCTTGGCAGGCTTTTCCGTCTTGGCATTTCTGTTCTTTTCAGGCGGGGTTTCACAACTACTATTGCTGACACTGACCTTCTGGCTGAGGCTGGTGATAAAATTTCCGCTCTTTTCGTTTCTGCTGAGCAGGAGGTTCAGCGCCTTATTGCCGAGTTTAATTCAGGGCAGCTTAAGCCTTTCCCTGGCAGGTCTTCAAGGGAGACTCTTGAGCTTAAGATTCTTGAGGTGCTTAATAAGGCGAGGAACGAGACCGGGCATATTGTTGCTGATTATGCAAATCCTGGCTCGCACACGCTTATTATGGCTAATTCGGGTGCGCGCGGAAACCTTCTTAACCTTGCCCAGATGGCAGGCTGTGTCGGGCAGCAGGCTTTGCGTGGCAAGCGCATTGAGAAGGGTTTCAAGAACCGCACGTTGTCATGCTTCCGGCCCTTTGATTTGGGCAGTGAGGCTCACGGCTTTATCAAGAGCAGCTTTAAGCGCGGGTTAAAGCCTGCTGAGTTTTTCTTCCAGGCTATGGTTGGCCGTGACTCTCTTATGGACACTGCTTTGAGAACTCCTAAGTCAGGATACCTTTACCGCAGGCTTTCAAATGCCATGCAGGACCTTAAGGTAGAGTATGATGGCACGGTTAGGGACGCGTCTGGCAGGATTCTGCAGTTCAGCTATGGCGAGGATGGCATTGACGTTTCCCGTTCAGAGGGTGGCACGATTAATGTTTCAAGGATTGCGAGGAGTGAATGAGAATGGCAGATGCTTTAAAGGAGTATGAGGCGCTTCTTCCATCAGGCTTGGTTTCAAGGATGGTTGAGGAGTTGGGGGACAAGGCTTCTGATTCAAAAGTGAAGTCTGTTTTTAAGCGTCTTGTTGACGAGTATGAGCGGATGAAGGTTCATGCAGGCGAGTCTGTTGGCATTGTCGCTGCTGAGTCTATTGGCGAGCCGGGCACTCAGATGACGCTTAACACTTTCCATTTTGCAGGCGTTGCTGAGATGAACATTACGATGGGCCTTCCGAGGATTATTGAGGTTCTTGATGGCAGGAAGACTCTTGCAACTCCTATGATGGATATTTATCTTAAGCGCCCTTATTCGCAGGGGCAGGATATTAAGAAGATTGCGCTTTCGGTCAAGGAGACTCGCCTGAAGGATGTTGCTGCGGAGATTTCCCTTAACCTTGCTGATGCGAGGATTGATGTTGCTGTTGATGATGCCAGGCTTTCTGAGCTTGGGATGACTAAGCAGGGGCTTGTTTCTGTCCTTAAGAAAGAGGCTAAGGGGCTTTCTGTTGAGCTTAGGAAAGAGCTTTTGTGTTTTAAGGCAAAGAATAAGGAGGAGAATGTTAATGAGGTGTTTAAGCTTAAGGAGAAGTTGAAGGAGGTTGTTATAAAGGGCATTAAGGGAGTCTATCAGGTTTTGCCTGTGAAGCGTGGCAGCGAGTTTGTTATAATAACTGCCGGCACCAATCTGAAGAAAGTTCTTTCTCTTCCTTTTGTTGATGATACAAGGACTGTTAGCAATGACATTTTTGAGATTGAGGCTGTTCTTGGCATTGAGGCTGCCCGTCAGGCTGTTATTAATGAGGTTTTCAAGGTTATTGAAAATCAGGGGCTTAATGTTGACATCAGGCATCTTATGCTTGTTGCAGATACCATGTCCGCAGCCGGCAGGATTCAGGGCATTACCCGTTATGGCGTTGTCAAGAATAAGGCAAGCGTCCTTGCTAAGGCTTCTTTTGAGACGCCTATAAAGTATTTTATTGAGGCAAGCCTTTACGGCGAGGTTGATAAGCTGACGTCTGTTGTTGAGAATGTTATGCTTAACCAGCCTGTGCCTGTCGGCACAGGTATGCTCAAGCTTGTGGCAAAGCATGATGAGGGCAAGTGACTGCGAAAACCTTTTTAAAGTGATTGCCATTATTCGGAGCTTAAAATGCCTTTGAGTGAAATTAAGCGGAACCTGAAAACATCTCGCCTTGTCATAGGCACAAACATCTCCCTTAAGCAGCTTAAGCTGGGCAGGCTTTCCAAGATTTTCCTGTCAAGCAACTGTCCTCCGTCCCTGAAGAGAGATTTTGATTACTATTGCGGCCTTGGCGCCTGCGCTGTTGAGTCTCTTGACATTCCTAACGAGGAGCTTGGCATTGCCTGCAAGAAGCCGTTTCCTGTTTCGGTTGTTGGCATTCTCAAGCAGTGAGCACCATGAGAATAAAGTATGACCAGACGCTTCTTAAGCTGATGTATTTCTTTGAGTCAGCCACCCATTCTAAGCTGAAGGACTGCTTTGTTGACTCCAATGGCGTGCTTACTTTTGTTGTTGAGAGCAATATTGCAGGTGCGATTGGGAAAAGTGGCGTGAATGCAAAAAAGGTTGAGTCTGCCCTTAAGCGGCGTATTCGCATAGTTGCCTTTTCTCCTGTTCTTGAGGAGTTCATTGTAAACCTTTTGAGGCCTTTTAAAGTCCGCAATATTTCTGTTCAGGATGGCACAGTTATCATAACGCCTGAGCCGGAGAGCCGTGGCTATATTATCGGCAGGGCTGCCTCTAATCTTAGAAATTATGAGGGTGTTGTTAAGCGCTATTTTGATGTTAAGGAGATTAAGGTTGTTTGAGTCGTTGCCACCGCTGTTATGAATTATCACAGCGCACATAACTTGGCGTTTCCAAACAGACATAGGTGTGGAAATGGAAGGAAATAGATGGACGAAATTAATAAAGAAAAGTTTATAATCTAACTTTTTCATTCTTTCTATGATTAATAATTTGCTAAAAGCAGGTTTAGTATTATCGTTGTTGTTTATAACATCTTGTAGTTCTACCGCCTCTTTACCTCCAATATATGAATGTGAAACCGCAAAATGTTATCAAGACGGTCAGTTAGTCAAAGCTAATGAACTAAGCAAAAATCCTAATTTAGTTGATTATGTTTCACCCACATATAATTTTGAAAGTATGCGTGATATGTTATTCATTGACTGTTCGGGGGTATGTGCTGACAGGGGGTATTCAATTTATGCTACGTCTGAACCAGATATTGTTTTGAATAGATTTACTGGAAGAAAAAACTATATTATAAACTGCTTATGCGGAAATTTAAGAGAATGATTCAGGGAGCTGGTGGGGCAAGAACCATGGGGGTTGAGCCGCAGCGAAACCCGTAGTAGTTTATATAGGTAACATGATGCACATATAGATAATTCTGATGATTAGAATAAGATATTTCCCACAAAAAACGACTTTATCAACTTTGGCTCCCTTTGAATGCTTTGCATTTTTGCTTTAATAAGTGGCTTAAATTCTTTTTTATTTCTTGCCTGATGCGCTTTTAATTCATTTATATCCGCAGAATACGTCATTCTAAATTTCCTTTTTGATTTTTGAAGCGAATTCCCTGCACTCATTCAAGAACTTCTCTTTTTTAG